>NZ_LXJQ01000070.1:0-27632 GCF_001728925.1 Pseudomonas sp. 1D4 | reverse complement strand
GGCTCAGCCCATCCCACGGCCGCTCCGCGCCCCACCCGTAGGATGCGGTGAGCTACGCGAACCGCATCAAACGCGCCCACACCGCCGCTCCAACCCCGCGCCGTTGCCGAGTTTTTTCATGGGCAGCGAGCATATTTTTAATAATTTTCCTGGCCTGGAAGCTGGCGCACCATCTGCCCGACCCGAACGAAAGCCAGACCGCACAGACGGTCGAGCCGGGGTGCAGCGTGCGTGATTCCAGCCTCCAACGGCCTCGTGCCCGCCTGCCCGGTTCATCCCTCTGCGCCTTGTCCATCGTTCTCCGCCGGCCCTGAGCGGCCTGCAATTCCAAGAGCCGAAAACCGCCCAGCAGAAGGACACCGACCATGACCGTTGGACAGACTGAAATCGACACCCTGATCGTCGGCGCGGGCCAGGCCGGCATCGCCATGAGCGAACACCTGACCCGGCTCGGCGTGCCCCACCTGGTGCTGGAGCGCGACCGCATCGCCGAACGCTGGCGCTCCCAGCGCTGGGATTCCCTGGTGGCCAACGGCCCGGTCTGGCACGACCGTTTCCCCGGCATGGAATTCGAGGGCATGTCCCCCGACGCCTTCGCCTCCAAGGAGCAGGTGGCGGACTACTTCGAAGCCTACGTGCAGCGCTTCGAAGTGCCGGTGCGCACCGGCGTCGAAGTCACCCGCGTGGTGCGCAACGTCGGCCAGCCGGGGTTCCGCGTGGAGACCTCCGACGGCGTGATCCAGGCCCGTCATGTCGTGGCCGCCACCGGCCCCTTCCAGCGCCCGGTGATCCCCGCCATCGCCCCGCGCAGCGAGACCCTGGTGCAACTGCACTCCGCCGACTACCGCAACCCCGGCCAACTGCCCGCAGGCGCCGTGCTGGTGGTGGGCGCCGGCTCTTCCGGCGTGCAGATCGCCGATGAGCTGCAGCGTGCCGGCAAGCAGGTCTACCTCTCCGTCGGCGCCCACGACCGCCCGCCGCGCAGCTACCGTGGCCGCGACTTCTGCTGGTGGCTGGGGGTGCTCGGCGAGTGGGACCAGCAGGCCATGAAGCCCGGCCGCGAACACGTCACCATCGCCGTCAGCGGCGCCCGGGGCGGCCACACCGTGGACTTCCGCGCCCTCGCCGAACAGGGCATCACCCTGGTGGGGCTGACCCAGGCTTTCGACGGCGGCACCGTCCGCTTCGCCAACGACCTGGCCGACAACCTTGCCCGGGGTGACGAGAACTACCTGTCCCTGCTGGACGCCGCCGATGCCTACATCGAGCGCAACGGCCTGGACCTGCCGACCGAGCCCGAAGCCCGCCGCATGCGCCCCGACCCGGCCTGCGTGCGCGAGCCGATCCTCGAACTGGACCTGGCCGCCGCCGGCATCGGCGCCATCATCTGGGCCACCGGCTTCGCCACCGACTACAGCTGGCTGCAGGTGGACGCCTTCGACGCCCAGGGCAAGCCCCGCCACCAGCGCGGCGTGTCCAGCGAACCGGGGGTCTACTTCCTCGGCCTGCCGTGGCTGTCGCGCCGGGGCTCCTCGTTCATCTGGGGCGTCTGGCACGACGCCAAGCACGTGGCCGACCAGATCGCCACCCAGCGCAAGTACCTCGCCTACCACGACGCCGCCCAGCGCCGTCAGGGCTGAGCCCCGAACCCGACGCCAAGGACACCGCCATGCCGACCCATACCCGCATCCGCATGTTCAACACCCGCGACACCTACCCCAACCAGACCCTGGACAACGACCTCTGCCAGGCCGTCCGCGCCGGCAACACCGTCTACGTGCGCGGCCAGGTGGGCACCGATTTCGACGGCAACCTGGTGGGCCTGGGCGACCCCCGGGCCCAGGCCGAACAGGCCATGAAGAACGTCAAGCAACTGCTCGAAGAGGCCGGCAGCGACCTCTCCCACATCGTCAAGACCACCACCTACCTGCTCGACCCGCGCTACCGCGAGCCGGTCTACCAGGAGGTGGGCAAGTGGCTCAAGGGCGTGTTCCCCATCTCCACCGGCCTGGTGGTCTCGGCCCTCGGCCAGCCCCAGTGGCTGATGGAGATCGACGTGATCGCCGTGATCCCCGATGACTGGCAGGCCACCCGCTAAGGAGCTCCCATGACCTTTTCCATCGTCGGCCGTTGCGCGGAAACCGGGCAACTGGGCATCGCCATCAGCTCCTCCAGCATCGCCGTCGGCGCGCGCTGCCCCTGGGTGCGTGCCGGGGTGGGGGCGGTGGCCACGCAGAACGTCACCCTGCCGGCCCTGGGGCCGCAGATCCTCGACCTGCTGGACGCCCAGCACCTCACGCCCCAGGCCGCCCTCGACCGGGCCCTGGGCGCCAACGGCTGGAGCCAGTACCGCCAGGTGACGGTCATCGACGGCCAGGGCCGCACCGCGCTGTTCAGCGGCAGCGAAGCCCTCGGCCTGCACAATGCCGTGGCCGGCGAGCAGTGCGTGGCCGCCGGCAACCTGCTGTCCGACCCGGCGGTGATCGACGCCATGGTGCGCGCCTTCGAAACCTCCGAAGGGCAACTGGCCGAGCGCCTGCTCGGCGCCATGCAGGCGGCCATGGCCGCCGGGGGCGAAGCCGGCCCGGTGCACTCGGCAGCGCTCAAGGTGATGGGCGACCTCACCTGGCCCCTCGTCGACCTGCGGGTGGACTGGGCCGAGCACGACCCCATCGGCGTGCTCGCCGGGCTCTGGCAGGCCTATGCCCCCCAGCAGCAGGACTACATCACCCGCGCCCTGGACCCGACGGCGGCGCCCAGCTACGGAGTGCCCGGGGATGAGTGACGCCACCAGCCTCGACCTGCTGGAGCGGCTGGTGGCGTTCCCCACCGTCAGCCGCGACTCCAACCTGGCGCTGATCGGCTTCATCCGTGACTACCTCGCCGGCCAGGGCGTGACCAGCGAGCTGTTCCTCAATGCCGAGGGCACCAAGGCCAACCTCTTCGCCACCCTCGGCCCCACCGACCGGGGCGGGGTGGTGCTGTCCGGGCACACCGACGTGGTCCCGGTGGACGGCCAGGCCTGGACCCGCGACCCGTTCCGCCTCAGCGAAAGCGAGGGCCGCCTCTACGGGCGCGGCACCGCCGACATGAAGGGCTTCATCGCCTCGGTGCTGGCCGCCGTCCCGGCCTTCCTCGCCCAGCCGCTGCGCCTGCCGGTGCACCTGGCGTTCTCCTACGACGAGGAAGTGGGCTGCCTGGGCGTGCGTTCTATGCTCGACGCCCTCGCCCAGCGGCCCAACCGGCCGCGCCTGTGCCTGATCGGCGAACCCACCGAACTGCGCCCGGTGCTCGGCCACAAGGGCAAGCTGGCCATGCGCTGCCAGGTGCACGGCGCCGCCTGCCATTCCGCCTACGCGCCGCAGGGGGTGAATGCCATCGAATACGCCGCGCGGCTGATCGGCCACCTCGGCGAGATCGGCGAAGAGCTGGCCCGCCCCGAGCACCACGACCCGCGTTTCGACCCGCCGTATTCCACCGTGCAGACCGGGCTGATCGAGGGCGGCCGGGCGTTGAACATCGTCCCCGCCGAATGCCGCTTCGACTTCGAGGTGCGCGCCCTGCCGGGCTTCGACGCCCAGCAGGTGGCGACGCGCCTGGACCGTTACGCCCAGACCGAGCTGGTGCCGCGCATGCAGGCCGTGCAGCCGGGCACCGGCATCCGCTTCGAGCCCCTGGGCAGCTACCCGGGCCTGGCCACCGACGCCGCCAGCGAAGCGGCCGAACTGGTGGCGCTGATCAGCGGCTCGCGGGACTTCGGCACCGTGGCCTTCGGCACCGAAGGCGGGCTGTTCCACGAGGCCGGCATCCCCACCGTGGTCTGCGGCCCCGGCAGCATGGACCAGGGCCACAAGCCCGACGAATTCGTCACCCTCGCCCAACTGGAAGCCTGCGACACCATGCTGCTGCGCCTGGCCGAGCACCTGCGGGCCTGAACCACCGCGCCCTCAGTGCCCGCCCTTCCAGGGCTGGCCGAGGGACACCGGGGCGAACAGGCGGGTGCGCAGCGCATCGCGGGAGAGCAGCACCAGCACCAGGATGGTCGCCACGTAGGGCAGCATCGCCAGCAGGTTGGCCGGGATGGCGAGCCCCACGCCCTGGGCCACCAGGTGCAGGATGCTGGCCAGGCCGAACAGGTAGGCGCCCAGCAGCACGCGGAACACCCGCCAACTGGCGAACACCACCAGCGCCAGGGCGATCCAGCCGCGCCCGGCGGTCATGTTCTCCGCCCACATCGGCGTGTACGCCAGGGACAGGTAGGCCCCGGCCATGCCCGCCATCGCCCCGCCGAACAACACCGCCAGGGTGCGCACCCGCAGCACCGGCAGGCCCATCGCGCTGGCCGCGTCGGGGTTCTCGCCCACCGCCTGCAGCACCAGACCGATGCGGCTCTTCAGCAGGGCCCAGGCGATCAGCGCGAACAGCACGAAGGACAGGTAGACCATCAGGTCCTGGCTGAACAGCACCTTGCCCAGCACCGGCAGCGCACTCAGCAGCGGGATCGCCAGCGGCTCGAAGCCTGCCAGCGGCTTGCCCACCCAGGCCGCGCCGACGAAGGACGACAGGCCGATGCCGAAGATGGTCAGCGCCAGCCCGGTGGCCACCTGGTTGGCGTTGCAGCCCAGCGCCACCAGGGCGAACAGCGCCGCCAGCAGCACCCCGGCGGCCATCGCCGCCAGCACCCCGAGCCAGAGGCTGCCGGTGCCGATGGCGGCGATGAAGCCCACCACCGCACCGAACAGCATCATTCCCTCCTGGCCGAGGTTGAGCACACCGCTCTTTTCACACACCAGCTCGCCCAGGGCCACCAGCAGCAGCGGCGTGCCGCAGCGGACCATGGCGAAGAGGATGTTGGTCAGCAGATCGAGATCCATGGGTCAGAAGCCTCGGGCGGCGAGCCGCGCGTCAGGAAGAGAGGAGAGGGTCATGCCAGGGCTCCGCGTGCGCGGGCCGTCGTGCGCAGCGTCCAGCGGGCCGTCAGGCGCGGGCGGTAGAGGATCAGCAGGTCGCAGGCGAGCAGGAAGAACAGCATCATTCCCTGGAACAGCTGGGTGATGGACTGCGGCAGGTTCAGCGCCATCTGCGCGTTCTCGCCACCCAGGTAGAGCAGCGCCATCAGCAGGCCGGCGGCGAGGATGCCGAACGGGTTCAGGCGACCGAGGAAGGCCACGGTAATGGCCGCGTAGCCGTAGCCCGGCGACACCTGCGGCACCAACTGGCCGATGGGCCCGGTGACCTCGCCGACCCCGGCCAGGCCCGCCAGGCTGCCGCTGAGCAGCAGCACCAGCCACACCAGGCGCCGCTCGCGGAAGCCGACGAAGCCGGCCGCGCGCCTGTCCAGGCCCAGCACCTTGATCTGGAAGCCAAGGAAGCTCCTGTGCAGCAGCACCCACACCGCCACCAGCGCCAGCAGGGCGAAGTACAGGCCGATGTGCAGGCGCAGGTCCTCGAACACCGGCGGCAGGCGGGTGGCGTCGCCGAACATGGCCGACTCGGGGAAGTTGAAGCCGCCCGGGTCCTTTAGCGGCCCGTGCACCGCATACAGCAGCAGGTTCAGCGCCACGTAGTTGAGCATGATGGTGGTGAGGATCTCGTTGGCGTTGAAGCGCGTGCGCAGCCAGGCCGCCAGCGCGCCCCAGGCGGCTCCGGCGAGGGTGCCGGCGGCCAGTACCAGCACCAGCGCCCAGCGGCTCTCCCAGTCGATGACGTGGACCGCCAGCGCACTGCCGGCCAGGGCACCGACCAGCAACTGGCCCTCGGCGCCGATGTTCCACACCCGCGCCTGGTAGGCCACGGCCAGGCCCAGGGCGCAGAGCAGGATGGGCAGCGCCTTCACCAGCAGCTCGGAGACGCCGTAGAGGTCGCTCACCGGGGCGATCAGCACGGTGTGCAGGGTTTCCAGCGGGTCCTTGCCCAGGGCCAGGAACAGCAGCGAGCCGCAGGCCAGGGTCAGCAGGCCGGCCAGCACCGGGGAGAGCACCAGCATCGCCCGCGAGGGCTGGGTGCGGGGTACGAGGGATAACAGCATGGGGGCTCCGGGTCAGGCGGCTTGGGGCGAATCGAAGCGGCCGGCCATCCCGCGGCCGACCTCCTGGGCGGTGGTGTCCGGCACCGGCCTGAGCGCCGACAGCTCGCCGCTGCACAGCGCACCGATGCGGTCGCTGATCTGGAACAGCTCGTCCAGATCCTCGGAGATCACCAGGATCGCCGCGCCGGCATCCCGCAGCGCGATCAGCGCGCGGTGGATGGCCGCCGCCGCGCCCACGTCCACGCCCCAGGTGGGGTGCGCGGCCACCAGCAGCCTGGGTTGCTGGAGGATCTCGCGGCCGAGGATGAACTTCTGCAGGTTGCCGCCGGAAAGGCTGCGGGCGGCGCTGTGGGCGTCCGGGGTCTTCACCGCGAAGCGGCGGATCACCTCCTCGGCGAAGGCCAGCACCCGGCCCCGGCGTACCAGGCCGTGGCGCAGCAGGCCCTGGCGCGAGGCGGTGAGCAGCGCGTTGTCCGCCAGGGACAGCTCCGGCACCGCGCCGTGCCCCAGGCGCTCGGCGGGCACGAAGGCCAGGCCCCGGGCGCGCCGCGCATCCGGCGGCAACTGGCCCACCGCCTGCCCGGCGAAGCGCACCGCCGCCGCCTTGGCCGGCGGCAGCCGGGCCTCACCGGAGAGCAGCGCCAGCAGCTCGTCCTGGCCGTTGCCGGCCACCCCGGCGATGCCGACGATCTCGCCGCTGCGCACCTCCAGGCCGATGGCTTTCAGCGACACGCCGAACGGGTCGGGGTTGTGCCAGTCGAGGCCCTCCAAGTGCAGGAAGGGCGCGCCGCCGCTGACCTTGGGGTACTGCGCCACCAGCCCCTCGGCATCGCCCACCATCAGCCGCGCCAGCTCCAGGTCGCTGCACGCGGCCGGGATGCACTGGCCGGAGACGCGGCCGCCGCGCAGCACCGTGGCGCTGTGGCAGAGCGCCCGCACCTCGGCCAGCTTGTGGCTGATGAAGAGGATGCTGCAGCCCTCGGCCGCCAGCCGGCGCAGGGTGACGAACAGCTCCTCGGCCTCCTGCGGGGTCAGCACCGAGGTGGGCTCGTCGAGGATCAGCAGGCGGATGTCCTGCATCAGGCAGCGGACGATCTCCACCCGCTGGCGCTCGCCGATGGACAGCGCATGCACCAGCCGCCCCGGTTCCAGGGCCATGCCGTAGCGCTGCGACACCTCGCGGATGCGCGCCTCCAGTTGCCTGGGCGTGCCCGCCTCGCGACCCAGCGCCAGGGCGATGTTCTCGGCCACGGTGAGCGTCTCGAACAGCGAGAAGTGCTGGAACACCATGCCGATGCCCAGGGCGCGGGCCTGGGCCGGGTCGCGCACCCGCCGCGCCTCGCCCTGCCAGCGGATCTCGCCGGCATCGGGCTGCACCACGCCGTAGATGATCTTCATCAGCGTGCTCTTGCCGGCACCGTTCTCGCCCAGCAGGGCGTGGATCTCCCCGGGGGCGATGGCCAGGTCGACGCGGTCGTTGGCCAGGCAGCCGGGGTAGCGCTTGGTGATGCCCAGGAGTTCCAGGCGGGGAGGGGAGGCGGTCATGGGGGCTTCACTCGATCAATCAGCTGGCCCTGCCAAAGCAAAAAGCTGGCCACCGGGTCAGAAAGCGCGCCGACCTTGAGGCGGCGTGACGACGGAGTGTCAGGGCCGCGCGGAGGTTGCACGCAAATGGGGCGTGGACGGTGGGCTGGCGCACCGTTGTGGCGGTTTTTCGATCAGGGCGGCGCAGGCCTTGGCGCAGCAGGGCCGGCGCAGTTATTCCCAAGGTTATCCACAGGTCTGTCCACGGTTATTGTGGGCGAGCACGGGGCACCTCGACGGGATGCTGGCGCGGTGCCTTATTTCCAAGCGAAATTAATCCATGCCTGTCAAGCCCTTGCGTGCGCCATTTGGGCGCAGGGCGGGGTGATCGTTATTTGATCAGCTCGCGGCAGGCACCACGGCACGCAGCCCAGCGCCACCTTTGCAAAGGTTATCCACAGGCTTGTCCCCGGCTTTTGTGGGCGGTTCCAGATCATCGGAAGCGGCAGGCGGCACCCGTAGCCCGGGCTTCAGCCCGGGGCGGGCTGGCGAAGGGGTTTCAGGTTGAAGCTCAAGGCCTAGTGTGTGGAATCCCCGGACTGAAGTCCGGGCTACAGTCCGGGCTACGGCGTTGCGGGTGGCACCCGTAGCCTGGGCTTCAGCCCAGGGACTGGCTGGCGCAGGATTTCCAGGTTGAAGCTCAAGGCCCGGAGTGTGGAATCCCCGGACTGAAGTCCGGGCTACAGTCCGGGCCTCGGCGTTGCGGGTGGCACCCGTAGCCCGGGCTTCAGCCCGGGGCATGGCCGGCGAAGGCGCCCCGGGTTGAAACCCGAGCCACGGGGCCGGGGAGGGCTCAGAAGCTGAGTTCGAGGTTGAGGGTCGGGGTGGAGGTGCGGCTGCCACGCCCGCCGTCCACGCCGAACTTGTTGTGCCAGTACTCGTAGCCGACGCCGAACCACAGGTTGGGCTGCACCCGGTCGCCCGGGCGGGCGGCCACCATCAGGGCGGTGCGCATGAGGGTTTCCGGGGCGGTGTCGCGGTTGTTGTAGTCCTCGCCCTTCTCCCCGATGTGGTTGACGAAGCCCTGGAACTTGGCCGCGTGGTCGCCCACCTTGAACGGCCGCAGCCAGGTCAGGTTGAGGTTGTAGGTGCCGTCGAAGGTGAGGTTCTCGTGACGCACGCCGGGGATGCCGCTGTGGTTGCGCTCGCGGTAGTAGAGCAGGCTCAGGTCGAGCACACCGACGGTGTTGAACTTGAGGGTCGGGCCGAACACCAGGGCGCGCTTCTTGGCCGAGGCGCGGTTGTTGTTGCGGCTGGCGTCGAAGCCGGCGGTGAAGGCGTAGTCCTTGACCAGGCCGGTGCCCAGGGGCTGGTCGAACACCCGCGAGGCGAACAGTTGGTGGCGGTAGGTGGCGTAGACCTCGCTGCCGCCGTTGTCGGTGCCCTTGCGCGGGTCGCGGTTGTCGGAGAGGAACACGTCGAGGTTGAAGAAGTTGCTGCCGTACTGGTAGCCGCTGGCGTGGGTGAAGCTGTAGATGCGCTTTGCGAACTTGTCCGGGTTGTTGGGGTTGGTGAACTGCTGGCCGTAGCGGAAGCCCAGGCTGTTGTTCATCCATTCCAGTGCGCTGGCCTCCCCGGCCATGACGAAGGCCAGTGCCAACGACGCTCCCTGCAGTGCTTTTTTCATTGTTGTGGCTCCTGTGGAGTGGGTATCGACCGTTCGGTACGGACACCGAGCGACGCAGTATCGGCACAAGCCCGGTGTGCGCCAAAGAACAGTATTTCGCTCGGGCTGATGCCGGAACGGCAGCGCTGAATTGACCTGAAAGTCAGTATTTTCGCGGCCTCCAGCCCGGCGGGCGTTCCGCGCGCTCAAGGGCGCAGGCTGGCGTGAAGGGCAGAAATCGAGCGGGTAGGCAGAGGGCATGGGCTGACGCCGAAAGCCGGTGCCGGAACCCGTTCGACGCGGTGCTGACCGGGGGGCGGCTCAGAGGCGCGGTGGTTCCTCGCCCTCGCGGCGGGCGATCTCCTCGGCCATCAGCCGGGCGAAGGCGTCCACCGCCACCGGCAGGTGACGCCCGGCGCGCATGTACAGGCCGAGGTCGCTGTGCAGGCCGCCCTGGTCGGTCAGCGGCAGGTGCAGCAGCTCGCCGCTGGCGAGGTCGGCCTCCAGGCCGATGCGGGTCTGGAAGGCGATGCCCAGGCCGCGCCTGACCATCTGCCGGGCCAGCTCCAGGGAGCTGCTTTCCAGCACCGGCAGGCCCGGCTGGCGCAGGCGGCGGAACAGCGGGCCGATCTGGTGGTGCAGGGACAGCTCGCGTTTGGCGAGGATCAGACGGTGTTCGGCACAGGCGGCGAAGGCCACCTCCTGGCTCCGGGCCAGGGGATGGCCGGCGGGGACGATGGCCCCCAGGCGGAAGTGCCCCAGGCACAACTGCTGCAGCTCGGCGCTGCGTTGCAGGCCGAAGGCCAGGCCCAGGTCGGCGTCGCCGCTGAGCACCGCCTCGGGGATGGCCTGGGAGCCCAGGGTGGTGACGCCCACGGTGATGCGCGGATGGCGCGTGTGCATGGCGTCGAGCACGCGGGGCAGCAGGTCGAGGGTGACGCCTTCGACGGTGGCGATCTCCACATGGCCAGTGCTCAGGCCCTGCATGGCGTCCAGCTCCGAGCGCACCCGCTCCAGGTCCTGCAGCACCACGGTGACGTGGCGCGACAGGGTCTCGCCGGCCGGGGTCAGGCGCAGGCCGCCGGGCAGGCGTTCGAACAGCGGCGTGCCCAGCTCGTCCTCCAGCTTGAGGATCTGCCGGTTCACCGCCGACGAGGCGACGTTGAGGCGGCGCGCCGCCTCGCGGATGGAGTGGCAACGCCGGACCATGTCGAAGTAGAGGATGGCCGGGGAGTGGATGCGCAGGCGGCCGCTCACGGCGCCTCCTCCTCCACCGGTTGCAACTGGCTGCGGCCCCGGCTGAGGTCGGCCAGCACCTGCTGCAGGGCCGCCTGGCGTTCCGCCGGCAGGGCCAGCTCCAGCCAGGCGCCTTCGGCGTCGTAGGCCTCGTCTTCCAGCCGCGCCTGGTGCTCGGCCAGGCGCGCCTTGAACGGCGCCAGCTCGGCAAAGGCCACGTGCCCGCGCAGGCGCAGCAGCGCCAGCAGCTCGATGCGTTCGCCGCCCTGCAGGCACTTGGCGGCGCTGCCGCCGTAGGCCCGCGCCAGGCCGCCGGTGCCGAGCTGGATGCCGCCGTACCAGCGGATCACCAGCACCGCCACGCGGTCCATGTCCTGGCCCTCGATGGCGGCGAGCATCGGTCGCCCGGCGGTGCCGCCGGGTTCGCCGTCGTCGCTGAAGCGGTACTGCGCGCCCACCTTCCAGGCCCAGCAGTTGTGGCTGGCGGCGGTGTCGCTGTGGGTGGCGATGAAGGCCTGGGCCTCTGCCGCGCTGGTGACCGGCGCGGCGAGGGCGATGAAGCGGCTCTTGCGGATGTCCTCGCGGTACTCGCAGGGCCCGGCCAGGGTGAAGGGCATCAGGCGCTGGCCGGCGGCGTCAGGCCGCAGCCCTTGAGGATGATGTGGGTGAGGGTCTGGGCGGCGACTTCGTAGTCGTCCTTGGTCAGGCGCTTGCGGCCGCTGACGCGGCAGATCTGCGAGCCGAAGTCGGCGTAGTGCTGGGTGCTGCCCCAGAGCAGGAAGATCAGGTGCATCGGGTCCACCGGGTCCAGCTTGCCGGCGGCCACCCAGGCCTCGAACACGGCGGCGCGCTCACGGAACCAGTCGCGGTAGTCCTGGTTGAAATACTTGTCGAGGCAGTTGCCGCCGCTGATCACTTCCATGGCGAAGATCTTCGAGGCCAGCGGGTAGCGGCGGGAGAACTCCAGCTTGGCGCGGATGTAGCGGGCCAGCGCTTCGGCCGGGTCGTCCTCGGCGGTGAGGGTGTTGAAGGTGCTGTCCCACAGCTCGAGGATGTTGCTCAGCACCGCCACGTAGAGCCCCAGCTTGTTGCTGAAGTAGTAGTGCAGGTTGGCCTTGGGCAGGTCGGCGCGCAGTGCGATGGCGTTCATGCTGGTGCCTTTGAAACCGTGCTTGGCGAACTCCTCCTCGGCGGCGGCGAGGATGATCTCTTCGTTCTTCTGGCGGATGCGGCCGGCAGGTTTGCCGGTGGCGGCGGGGCTGTGGGCGGGAACCAGGACAGTCATGGTGTTTCCAGGGAGTTCAGGGGCGGGCGAATGCACTGATACCGCAAGCGCGGGCCCGCCGACAAGCCGCACGGCGGGATCGGTGCCGGTTTTGTCGCTGCTGCACCGGCCGGCGTGGCGGGCGTCCATGGGGCCTGGCGGTGAGGCACGGCCCAGGGCTCAGTCGCAGCCCTTCAGGCGGTTGCAGGAGAGCCGGATGCGGTCACCGGCAGAGGTGGAGAGGCGGTTCAGCACGTTCCAACCCATGCGCCGGCCAAGCCCGATCCACACGGTGCCGTCGCTGCTGATGCCGCTGAGCAGCAGCAGACGGCCGAAACGTGTGCTGGTCTGCGCCCAGCCGAGGCCGGTGAGGCCATCGTGGCCGCGCAGGTAGAGGTCATCGCCCTGGATGGCCATGCCATAGAAGCCGCCCTGGCCATCGTTGCAGTGCATCAGGGTGGCGCTGCGGGTGCAGTGGGGGAGGGGGCCCAGGGGGATGGGGAGGGCGGCTTGGGACAGGGTCGGCAGCAGGAAGAGGGGGAGGCTGGTCAGGAAGGCGAGGCGCGGGATGTTCATGACTGTTGATCAAGCCGTCTTCGGTGGGGGTTGCCGGGTTGTCATGGAGCCAGGCCGATGCGCCAGTTCCGCTGAATCTCTCCAGACAGGGCATCGGCGCAGCGGGTGCTCACGATGCGCTTTCATGGCTATTGAAAATCATTCTCGACAAGTTCAGGATGCGTAACTTTATAACATTTGCATCGGAGGCTCCATGAAACCCGGCATTCATCCCGACTACCGGCCTGTGCTGTTCCACGACACTTCGGCCAATGCGTTCTTCCTGATCGGTTCCACCGTGGAAACCGACCGCACCTATGTGCACAGCGATGGCCAGACGTACCCCTACGTGGCGCTGGACGTGTCCAGCGCGTCGCACCCGGTCTACACCGGCCAGCAGCGCCAGGTGGCGGCGGAGGGGCGCATTGCCCACTTCAACAAGCGCTTCGCCCGTTTCGGTGGGCGTGGCAATCAGGGCTGAGACGCGGTTGCCTCGTGCGCCTGGGCCAGTTGGCCCAGGCGTTCGCGGCAGAAGTCCACGAACAGTTGGGCCGGCTTGGTCAACTGGGCGCGCTTGAGGCGCGCGGCCACCAGGCCGGAGGTGGCCACCGGTTCGGTGATGTCCACGCACACCACCCGCTGGCCGTCGTAGGTGCATGCCGAATGGGGGCGGGTGACCAGCAGGGAGAAGCCGAAGCCCTGGCCCACCATGCCGCGCACCATCTCGATGGAAGGCGAGCTGAAGACGATGTTGGGCGTCAGCCCCAGCTCGTGGAACAGGCTGACGAAATAGGTGCGGCTCGGCTGCACGTCCAGCAGGATCATCGGCTCCAGGCTCAGGTCGCGCAGCGACACCTGGGCCTGGCAGGCGAAGCGGTGGTGCTCCGGCAGCAGCGCGTAGGGCTTCTGCGGCGCCATCAGCGGCTCGGTGGCGATGGTGCTGTCCAGCTCGTGGTCGTAGAGGAGGGCCAGGTCGAAGGTGCCGGCGGTGAGCCCCTGCACCAGTTCCTGCTGCTCGCCATCGCGGATGCGGATGTCCACCCCCGGGTACAGCGCGCGGAACCCCGCGATCAGTTGCGGCAGGTAGAGCGGCGCCACCGTCTCGAAGCAGCCGATGTCGATCTGCCCGGCGACGATGTCGTTGTCCGCCAGGGCGTTCTGCTCGAATTCCCGCGCCACCCGCAGCAGCTCCAGGGCCTTCTCGTAGAAGCGCGAGCCGCTGGGTGTCAGCGACACGCCCTGGGCGTGGTGGCGGATGAATAGTTGCACGCCGAAGCTCTCCTCCAGCCCCTTGATGGCGGTGGAGATGGACGGCTGGGCGATGTAGAGCTTGCGTGACGCCTCGGCCACGCTGCCGGATTCCACCGTGGTCACGAAGTACCTCAGTTGCCGCAGGGTGTAGGTCGCCATGTGACTCCTCCTCGTTTTCAACAGCCCGATCTCGACGGCCCGTGTCACCTGGGCCGGCCGCGCCTCGCCGGTGGAGCGGAAGGCCAGCACCATACCCCAGGCCGCAGCGGGTGGGCCGATCGGCTGGTGAGCTTTTTCATGGCCAGCGAGCATATTTTTAATAATTTTCCTCATGCCCCCGCTGGCGCACCATCTGCCCCGACCCGAACGACAACCAGACCGCGAAGACGGTCGACAGGGGGTGCAGCGTGTACGACCTCGGTTATTGGCAGCAGCGAGCGGCCCGGCAATCCATCATCGACAAGGCCCTGATCGGCGGCCGCCTGGTGAGTGCCGCTTCCGGCGCCACCTTCGATTCCATCAACCCCGCGACCAACCAGTTGCTGGCCCGCGTCGCCGCCTGCGACACGGCGGACGTCGACCTCGCCGTGCGCAGCGCCCGCCAGGCCTTCGAGCACGGCCCCTGGGCGCGCATGGCGCCGGCCGAGCGCAAGAAGACCCTGCTGCGCCTCGCCGAGCTGATGCTGGCCCACCGCGAGGAGCTGGCCCTGCTGGACTCGCTGGACATGGGCAAGCCGGTGATGGACGCCTACACCATCGACGTGCCCGGCGCCGCCAACGTCTTCGCCTGGTACGCCGAATCCCTCGACAAGCTCTACGACCAGGTGGCGCCCACCGCGCCCAACGCCCTGGCCACCATCACCCGCGAAGCGCTGGGCGTGGTCGCCGCCGTGGTGCCCTGGAACTTCCCCCTCGACATGGCCGCCTGGAAGCTGGCCCCGGCCCTGGCCGCCGGCAACAGCGTAGTGCTCAAGCCTGCCGAACAGTCCCCGGCCTCGGCCCTGCGCCTGGGCGAGCTGGCCCTGGAGGCGGGCATCCCCGAAGGCGTACTGAACGTGGTGCCCGGCCTCGGCGAGCAGGCCGGCCGTGCCCTGGGCCTGCACCCGGATGTGGACTGCCTGGTGTTCACCGGCTCCACCCAGGTGGGCAAGTACTTCATGGGTTACTCGGCCCAGTCCAACCTCAAGCAGGTCTGGCTGGAATGCGGCGGCAAGAGCCCCAACCTGGTGTTCGACGACTGCCGCGACCTCGACCTCGCCGCCGAGAAGGCCGCCTTCGGCATTTTCTTCAACCAGGGCGAAGTGTGCTCGGCCAACTCGCGCCTCTACGTGCAGCGCAGCATCCGCGACGAATTCATCGAACGCCTGCTGACCAAGGCCCGCGACTGGATGCCCGGCGATCCGCTGGACCCGGCCAGCCGCGCCGGCGCCATCGTCGACAGCAGCCAGACCCGCCGCATCCTGGGCTTCGTCGAGCAGGCCCAGGGCCAGGGCGCCCGGCTGCTTGCCGGCGGCCGCCAACTGACCTTCAACGGCTCCAGCAACTTCATCGAACCGACCCTGTTCGCCGACGTCAGCCCCGACACCGTCCTCGCCCGCGAGGAAGTCTTCGGTCCGGTGCTGGCCATCAGTACCTTCGACCACGAAGACGAAGCCATCCGCCTGGCCAACGACAGCGTCTACGGCCTCGCCGCCTCGGTCTGGAGCGACGACCTGCACCGCGCCCACCGCGTGGCCCGCGCCCTCAAGGCCGGCACCGTGTCGGTGAACACCGTGGACGCCCTCGACGTCAGCGTGCCCTTCGGTGGCGGCCGCCAGTCCGGCTTCGGCCGTGACCTGTCGCTGCACGCCTTCGACAAGTACTGCCAGCTGAAGACCACCTGGTTCCAGTTGCGCCCCGGCCCCGCGTAGGCCCCGCCCGCGCGGGGACCAAGGTCGCCCCAGACGACCGGCCCCGATCCACCCCGCGTTCGCGCGGGGTCATGACTGCCTCCGTAACTGACAACAACCCAACAAGCAGTGAGGGAGTTTCCATGCGCATGTCCTTGCGTCGTACCGCTTTTGCCCTGAGCGCCCTGGCCGGCCTCAGCGGTTCCGTGCTGGCCGCCCCGGCCAGCCTCACCGTCATCTCCTTCGGCGGCGCCACCAAGGCCGCCCAGGACGCGGCCTACTTCCGTCCCTTCGAAGCCAGCGGCGCCGCACGCGTGGTGGCCGGCGAATACAACGGCGAACTGTCCAAGGTGAAGGCCATGGTCGACATCGGCCAGGTCACCTGGGACGTGGTCGAAGTGGAGTCCCCCGAGCTGCTGCGCGGCTGCGAGGAAGGCCTGTTCGAGCGCCTCGACCCGGCGGTGATCGGCGATCCCGGCCAGTACATCCCCAACACCGTCAGCGAGTGCGGCGTGGCCAGCTACGTCTGGTCCATGGTGCTGGCCTACGACGCCAGCCGGCTGAGCAGCGCCCCCACCTCCTGGGCCGACTTCTGGGACCTGCAGCGCTTCCCCGGCAAGCGCGGCCTGCGCAAGGGCGCCAAGTACACCCTGGAAGCCGCGCTGCTGGCCGACGGCGTCAAGCCCGCCGACCTCTACCGCGTGCTGGAGACCCCCGAAGGCATCGCCCGCGCCTTCCGCAAGCTCGACCAGATCAAGCCCAGCATCCAGTGGTGGGAAGCCGGCGCCCAGCCGCCGCAATGGCTGGTGGCCGGCGACGTAGTGATGTCCGCCGCCTACAACGGGCGCATCGCCGCCGCCCAGCAGGAGGGCTCCGCGCTTGCCATCGTCTGGGCCGGCAACCTCTACGACCCGGACCACTGGGCCATCGTCCGCGGCAGCCCGAACAAGGCCGCCGCCGAGCGCTTCATCGCCTTCGCCAGCCAGGCGCCGAACCAGCAGGCGTTCTCCACCCGCATCCCTTACGGCCCGGTGAACAAGGCCGCCCTGGATGCCCTGCCGGAAGCCACCCGCGCCCAACTGCCCACCGCCCCGGCCAACCTGGCCGATGCCCAACTGGTGAGCGCCGAGTTCTGGGTCAACCACGGCGAGGAGCTGGAGGAGCGCTTCAACGCCTGGGCCGCGCGCTGAGATCACAGGGGCGCGGCCGACCCGCGCCCTGCATCACCGACCCGCCGGCCGGCGGGCGCATAACAACGACAAGATCGGAGGGTGTCATGAGTGCAAGTGTGTCCATGCCCGTGCAGGGGCAGGAGGAAGTCGGCGGGTTCCGCCGGGTGCTGGGGCTCGGCGCGTTGCTCGCCGTGGCCATCGGCCTGGTGGTGTCCCAGGGTGTGATGGTGCTGATGCTGCAAGGCGCCGGCCTCTCCGGCCTGGGTTTCCTGGTGCCCCTGGGGCTGGCCTGGCTGCTGGCGCTGAGCTACGCCTTCTCGTTCTCCGAACTGGCGCTGATGATCCCCCGCGCCGGCGGCCTGTCCAGCTACACCGAAGTGGCCCTGGGGCACTTCCCGGCCATCCTCGCCACCTTCTCCGGCTACGTGGTGGTGGCGATGTTCGCCCTCTCCGCCGAGCTGCTGCTGCTCGACCTGATCATCGGCAAGGTCTACCCCGACGTGTTCCCGCCCTTCAGCATCGCCTTCGGCGTGCTCGGGCTGTTCACCGTGCTCAACCTCCTGGGCATCGATATCTTCGCCAGGCTGCAGACCGCCCTGGCGGTGGTGATGGTCATCGTCCTGCTGGTGCTGGGCATCGCCGCCATTGCCAAGGGTGCACCGGGCACCACCGCCGGCAGCGTGCTGCACGGCGACTGGAACCCCATGGGCGCCGGCGTGCTGACCCTCACCGCCATGGCCGTGTGGGGCTTCGTCGGTGCCGAGTTCGTCTGCCCGCTGGTGGAGGAGACCAAGCGCCCCGAACGCAACATCCCGCGCTCGATGATCATCGGCCTCACCGTCATCTTCCTCACCATCGCCCTGTACTGCCTGGGCGCGCTGTTCATGCTGCCAGCCGAGGCGCTGACCACCGACGCCCTGCCGCACTACCTGTTCGCCACCACGGTGTTCGGCCAGTCCGGCGAGGTGTTCCTGGTGATCGCCGCCGTCACCGCCACCTGCAGCACCCTCAACACCTCGCTGGCGGCCATCCCGCGCATGCTCTACGGCATGGCCCAGAACGGCCAGGCGTTCCCGCAGTTCAAGCGGCTCAGCCCGCGTGCCCGCACCCCCTGGGTGGCGGTGCTGTTCGTCGCCGCCATCACCGGCCTGCCGATCCTCGCCATGGGCCAGGACGCCGCCTCCATCAACCTGCTGCTGCTGGCCGCCGCACTGGCCTGGCTGCTGGCGTACATCATCGTCCACCTCGACGTGATCGCCCTGCGCCGCCGCTACCCGGCCATCGCCCGGCCGTTCCGCACGCCGTTCTACCCGCTGCCGCAGCTGTTCGGCATCGGCGGCATGCTCTATGCAATCGCCTACGCCTCGCCGAGCCCGGACATGACCGGGAAGATCTTCGGCATCGCCGGCGTGGTGCTAGGCCTGGTGTCGCTGATCGCCGTGGCCTGGATCAAATGGGTGATGGGCAAGCCGCTGTTCCGCCCCGAGCCCCTGCCAGCCGCCCAGTGAGCCGCATCAACACGAACCCGCAACGCCCCCGCAAGGGGAGAAAGGAGACACCGACATGAACGCCCCATTCCAGGCCCAACGTGACACCCGCGACTACCAGGCGGCTGACGCGGCCCACCACATCCACGCCTTCCTCGACCAGAAGGCGCTCAACGCCGAAGGGCCGCGCGTGATCGTCGGCGGCGACCGCCTGCACCTCTGGGACAACGACGGCAAGCGCTACCTGGATGGCATGTCCGGCCTGTGGTGCACCAACCTCGGCTACGGCCGCAAGGACCTCGCCGCCGCCGCCTCGCAGCAGCTGGAGCAGCTGCCGTACTACAACATGTTCTTCCACACCACCCACCCGGCGGTGATCGAACTCTCCGAGCTGCTCTTCAGCCTGCTGCCCGGCCACTACAGCCACGCCGTCTACACCAACTCCGGCTCCGAAGCCAACGAGGTGCTGATCCGCACCGTGCGCCGCTACTGGCAGATCCTCGGCAAGCCCGAGAAACGCATCATGATCGGCCGCTGGAACGGCTACCACGGCTCCACCCTCGGCTCCACCGCCCTCGGCGGCATGAAGTTCATGCACGAAATGGGCGGCATGCTGCCGGACTTCGAACACATCGACGAACCCTACTGGTACGCCCAGGGCGGTGACCTCACTCCCGAGGAGTTCGGCCTGCGCGCCGCCCGCCAGCTGGAGGAGAAGATCCTCGAACTGGGCGCCGACAAGGTCGCCGCCTTCGTCGCCGAACCCTTCCAGGGCGCCGGCGGCATGATCTTCCCGCCGGAGTCCTACTGGCCCGAGATCCAGCGCATCTGCCGGAAGTACGACGTGCTGCTGTGCGCCGACGAAGTGATCGGTGGCTTCGGCCGCACCGGCGAATGGTTCGCCCACCAGCACTTCGGCTTCCAGCCGGACACCCTCTCCATCGCCAAGGGCCTCACCAGTGGCTACATCCCCATGGGCGGCCTGGTGCTGAGCAAGCGCATGGCCGAAGTCCTGGTGGAACAGGGCGGCGTCTTTGCCCACGGCCTGACCTACTCCGGCCACCCGGTTGCCGCCGCCGTGGCCATCGCCAACCTCAAGGCCTTGCGTGACGAAGGCGTGGTCCGCCAGGTCAAGGCCGACACCGGCCCCTACCTGCAGCAGTGCCTGCGCGAAGTGTTCGGCAACCACCCGCTGGTGGGCGACATCCAGGGCACCGGCCTGGTCGCCGCCCTGCAACTGGCCGAAGACAAAGCCACCCGCAAGCGCTTCGACAACGAGAACGACATCGCCTGGCGCTGCCGCACCCTCGGCTTCGAAGAGGGCGTGATCATCCGCTCCACCCTCGGCCGCATGATCATGGCCCCCGCCCTGGTGGCCACCCGCGCCGAACTGGACGAACTGGTGGACAAGACCCGCAAAGCCCTCGACCGCACCGCCCAGGAACTGGGCCGGCTCTGACACCGCCCCACCGCAACGCCCCTGGGCCACCACGGGGCGTTTTCATGCCTCGGCGCGATGCGCTTCGTACCTCAGCACATCCTACGAACTGCGCGGCAATGCCTTCGTAGTGTGCAGGGTGGCTGGCGCTCTTTCCATCCACCAATCGCGGCTGAGTCCGTGCTCCCCAAGCCCCGTGGTAGCACCCCGTAGCCTGGGCTTCAGCCCAGGGAAGCGGTGGATCGATGAAGCGCGATCCATCCCACGCCATGGCCGCATCCGTCCCGCGCGGGAGCGTTGTGTGTGCAGGGTGGATGGCGCTCTTCCCATCCACCAATCGCGGCCGGGCCCGTGCGCCTGAAACCCCATGGAGACACCCTCGTAGCCTGGGCTTCAGCCCAGGGAAGCGGTGGATCGATGAAGCGCTATCCATCCCACGCCATGGAAGGGTTCGTAGGATGCGGTGAGCTCGGCGAACCGCATCGGTCCCCTGAAACCCCATGGAGACACCCTCGTAGCCTGGGCTTCAGCCCAGGGAAGCAGTGGATCGGTGAAGCGCGATCCATCGCACCCAAGCGCGGTATGAAGTGTTTGTGGATGTCGGATCCGCGATGGTGCGGAAAAGTGCGGAGGTTCCGCTGCGGTTGCCAGCGGGCGTGATAGTGTCGCGGCCCTCAGGGAAAGTGTTGGAGCAAGGGATATGCAATGTAAAACCTGGTGTCGACGTGTCGCGCGCCTGTCATGGCGGCTGGTCCTGGGAGGTCTGTTGGGCGCAGGGCTACTGGCCTGCAGCCAACCCGTGGACCCGGCCTTCATCCAGACATTCATCGATGTGAACAAGCGTGGAGATGACTCTGCCTCGACCGCTCAGTTCGATGCGCAGCTCGGCGTGTTGGCTGTAGGGCGTGAGAGCGGGCGTGTGGAAATCTGGAGTACTCGCGAATCCGGTCGCCGCATGGCCGTGCAGGGGCATCCGGCGCGTCCGGAGTTCCTGGCCTTTGGCCATGACGATGGCATCGTGCTGAGTGCCTCGCGCTTTGATAACCATGTCCTTGACCCAAGCTCCGGCGTTCGCATCTGGGATGCCGCCACCGGAGAGCTGCGAGCTACCGTGTCGGGCTTATGGGCGCCAGGCCCGTTGGCTGCGCTGCCGCAGAAACACCTCTTCCTGATCAGCGACACGTCCGACCTGCTGCTCTATGACTTCGCTCAGCGGAAAGGAGTGGGTACCCGCTTGCCGTTGAAAACCAGCCTGATCACGGCACTGGCCGTCAACGCCACAAACGGCTTGATCGCGGTGGGTGGTGGCGACGGCAAGGTATTCACCTTGCGTCTGGTCGTGGGTGAAGACGAAGTGCCCAGGCTGGAAATCATCAAGCAGGCTGACCCCTACAACAGTGCGCCTCGCAGCGATGTACTCGGCCTGGCGTGGTTCGATGACGACCGGCGCCTGGTGGCAGCGAACCGTATCCCGGAAGGTGCCGGGCGTGACGTATTGGGTGAGGTGGTGGAATGGGACCCTCAGGAGCTGAAGCCGCTGCGTCGGTTCCCCATTTCCCTGCAGACCCTCAACTGGGCCTCTCATACCCCTGGTGAGCCCTGGATGGTGCTTGCAGGAACCGAGTCGACACGGGGTCGCATCGAACTGGTAGACCTCCGCAACGGCGTCGCCTGGCGCTACAAGGCCAACACTGAACGCTCCCGCGCAGTCTTGCTTCCGGACGTTCGCGCGGGCCTCATCCTGCAAAGCGGAGGCGCTACACGGATTGCCTACCTCGATCAGGAGTGAGCGGCCTGTGCGCAGGCTCGCAGGGTGCCGCCCATGACTTCCTTACTGGAGGACTGGTGCGCCTTCTGCGAAGGGCGGGCGTCGTTCGACAAGAGCCACTTTCTCGGCTTGCTCAAGGCATGCCGTGACCCCGAAGCCATTCGCCAGGTATTTCGCTACTTCCCCGACGCGGACGAAATGAGCCGAAGAGCCTGGGACGTCATCTCGTCAGGGACGCTGGAGAATGCGCTCTACCTGCTGCCCCGAAAGGAGAGCAGTCTGGCCGAACGTCTGTCACTCGGAGAGGCTTGGTTGCGCGAGCTGGCACGGGTATGCGAGGCCGTTGGAAACGAGGAACTGGCGGCGATCTGCCGTGCCGCGAAGGTTGTTGCCGCCACCCGCGACGAGGTTCATGCCGCACGAATGCAGGACATTCCCGAGCTTTGGGTGTTCGACCGGCTCGGGGACGAAATCCGTTCACGAAAGATGCTGCATACCGATGCAGCCTATGGGCTGCATGAAGCGCTTTATGGGCTGGCCGCCGATTACTACCTGGCCTGGTACATCGCCCAACCCCTTTTCGACCTGGACATCGACCTGACCCGTTACCTGCGGTTCTGGCGAGCCGGCGGTGTTTGCGCGCTGATGCCAACCCAGCTCCTCGTGAGCTGAAGCCCGGCGGTCATCGCGGTATCGGTGAAGCGTGATCCGCGACCCGTACCTCGGCGTGATGCGCTTCGTGGCCTCAGCGCATCCTACGAACTGGGCCGGCTCTGACACCGCCCCACCGCAACGCCCCTGGGCCACCCCGGGGCGTTTTCATGCCTCGGCGCGATGCGCTTCGTACCTCAGCACATCCTACGAACTGCGCGGCAATGCCTTCGTAGTGCGTAGGGTGGCTGGCGCTCTTCCCATCCACCAATCGCGGCCGGGCCCGTGCGCCTGAAACCCCATGGAGACACCCTCGTAGCCTGGGCTTCAGCCCAGGAAAGCGGTGGATCGGTGAAGTGCGATCCACCCTACGCCATGGGCGCATCCGTCCCGCGCGGGAGCGTTGCGTGTGCAGGGTGGATGGCGCTCTTCCCATCCACCAATCGCGGCCGGGCCCGTGCGCCTGAAACCCCATGGAGACACCCTCGTAGCCTGGGCTTCAGCCCAGGGAAGCGGTGGATCGATGAAACGCGATCCATCCCACGCCATGGGCGCATCCGTCCCGCACTGGAGCGTTGTGTGTGCAGGGTGGATGGCGCTCTTTCCATCCACCCGGCCGGCTTCAAAGCCGGCCGATGCGGTCGAGTTCGGCTTGCAGGGCGGGGCGGTCGAGTTGGGTGAAGGGCAGGGCGAAGAAGGCGCGGCAGCGGGCTTCGATGCGTTGCAGGGTGGCGTCGAAGGCGGCGTCCACCTCCGCCTCGCTGCCCTGCACGTCGGATGGGTCGGCCAGGCCCCAGTGGGTCTTCAGCGCGGGGCCGAAGTAGACCGGGCAGGCTTCGCCGGCGGCGTTGTCGCACACCGTCACCACGATGTCCGGCGGGCTGTGTTCGAAGGCGTCGTTGCCCTTGCTGCTCAAACCGTCGGTGGCGATGCCGGCGCGGGCGAGGGTGGTCAGGCTGCGCGGCAGCACCTGGCCTTTGGGGTGGCTGCCGGCGCTCACTGCCTCGAAGCCGTCCGGCGCGAGGTGGTTGAACAGCGCCTCGGAGAGGATGCTGCGGCAACTGTTGGCGGTGCACATGAACAGGACACGCATGGCGGGTTCTCGCAAGGTCAGAGCCCCAGGCGCAAGGCCAGGGCGGAGAGGGTGATGAGCAGCACCGGCAGGGTCAGCAGGATGCCCACGCGGAAGTAGTAGCCCCAGGTGATGCGCACGCCCTTGCGCGCCAGCACATGGAGCCAGAGCAGGGTGGCGAGGCTGCCGATGGGGGTGATCTTCGGCCCCAGGTCGCAGCCGATGACGTTGGCGTAGATCATCGCCTCGCGCACCACGCCCTCGCTGGCGCTGGCCTGGATCGACAGCGCCCCCACCAGCACGCTGGGCATGTTGTTCATCACCGACGACAGGCCCGCCGAGAGCAGCCCGGTGCCCAGCGCCGCGCCCCACACGCCGTAGTCGGCGAAGCGGTCGAGCAGGGCGGTGACGCCGTCGGTGAGGCCGGCGTTCTTCAGCCCGTAGACCACCAGGTACATGCCCAGGGAGAACACCACCACCTGCCACGGCGCCTCGCGCAGCACCTTGCGCGTGGCGATCACATGGCCCCGCGCGGCGACGATGAACAGCAGCAGCGCACAGGCCGCCGCCACCGCGCTGATGGGCACGCCGAGCGGCTCCAGGGCGAACAGCCCGATCAGCAGCACCAGCAGCATCCAGCCGCCGGTGACGAAGGTGGCGCGGTCGCGGATGGCCGCCTCCGGGGCCTTCAGCGCCTCCATCGGGTAGCGCGCGGGGATGTCGCGGCGGAAGAACAGGTACAGCACCGCCAGGGTCGCCGCCACGCTGGCCAGGTTCACCGGCACCATCACCGAGGCGTACTCGGCGAAGCCCAGGCCGAAGTAGTCGGCCGAGACGATGTTCACCAGGTTCGACACCACCAGCGGCAGGCTCGCGGTGTCGGCGATGAAGCCCGCCGCCATCACGAAGGCCAGGGTGGTGGCCGGGGAGAAGCGCAGCGCCAGCAGCATCGACATGACGATGGGCGTGAGGATCAGCGCCGCGCCGTCGTTGGCGAACAGCGCCGACACCGCCGCCCCCAGCAGGATGCAGTAGGCGAACAGGCGCGCCCCGCTGCCCTTGGCCCAGCGCGCCACATGCAGCGCCGCCCACTCGAAGAAGCCGGCCTCGTCCAGCAGCAGGCTGATGACGATCACCGCGATGAAGGTGGCCGTGGCATTCCAGACGATGGCCCACACGGTGGGAATGTCCTGCAGCGACACCGCGCCCACCGCCAGGGCGATCAGCGCCCCCAGGCTCGCGCTCCAGCCGACGCCGAGCCCGCGCGGCTGCCAGATGACCAGTACGAGGGTGAAGAGGAAGACTGCCAAGGCAATCAGCATGGTCAGCCCCTCAGCACGCCGGGCAGCAGGCGGCGGCCTGCCCCGGACGCCCTTCCATGCCGTGCAGCCGCGCCGCGTCCGCCGCCAGCCACTCGGCCGCGCCGCGCCGCGCCACCTGCAGCAGCTCGCCCACCCAGGCGGGCAGGGCCGGGTTGAGCCGGTAGTACACCCACTGGCCCTGGCGGCGATCCAGCAGCAGCCCGGCGGCGCGCAGTTGCGCCAGGTGGCGGCTGATCTTTGGCTGGCTGTCCCCCAGCGCGCACACCAGCTCGCACACGCACAGCTCGCCCTCCTGGGCGATGAGCAGCGTCGCGCGGGCCCGCGTCGGGTCGGCCAGGCATTTGAACAGGTCGGGTGGGGCGATCATGGCGGCAGGGTCCGAATATATGGAAGGGCGAATATATGTAAATCCATATACTTACCGCAAGACCCACCGTACTCGCCCGCGCTTATGCCCCGTGATTCCGCCCGTTCCTTGAAATTGACGGCACCCGGGGTCGCGCCTAGCGTCTGGGGTTCCCTCCCGTGCAAGGACACCGCGATGAAAAAGACCGCTGAGTTCGACCTGATTGTCTTCGGCGCCTCCGGCTACACCGGCCGGCTGGTGGCCGAATACCTCGTGCAGGCCTACGGCGACGACAGCGCCCTGCGCTGGGCCATGGCCGGGCGTGACCTGGCCAAGCTGGCGGCGGTGCGCGACGAGATCGGCGCCCCGGCGGACACCCCCCTGGTGGTGGCCGACACCACTGACGCCGCCAGCCTGCGCGCCCTGGTGGCACGCACCCGCGCCGTGCTCACCACCGTCGGCCCCTACCAGCTCTACGGCGAGCCCCTGGTGGCGGCCTGCGCCGAGGCCGGGGTGGACTACGTCGACCTCTGCGGCGAACCGGCCTGGATGCGCCACATGATCGACGCCCACAGCGCCGCCGCGCAGCAGAGCGGGGCGCGCATCGTGTTCTCCTGCGGGTTCGACTCCATCCCCTTCGACCTCGGCGTGTTCTTCCTCCAGCAGGCCGCCAAGGCGCGCTTCGGCGTTCCGCTGCAGCGCATCAAGGGCCGCGTGCGCCAGCTCAAGGGCACCTTCTCCGGCGGCACCGCCGCCAGCCTCAAGGCCACCCTGGCCGCCGCCAAGGCCGACCCCTCGGTGCTGCAACTGCTGGTCAACCCCTTCGCCCTGGCCCCCGGCTTCAACGGTCCGGCGCAACCGGCCGGGGACCGCCCCGCCTACGACGAAGCCCTCGGCAGTTGGGCCGCGCCCTTCATCATGGCGGCCATCAACACCCGCAACGTGCACCGCTCCAACTTCCTCCTCGGGCACGCCTACGGCGCCGACTTCGTCTACGACGAAATGCTCCTCACCGGCCCCGGCGACAAGGGCAAGGCCATCGCCGAAGCCGTGGCGGCGGACCGCTCCCTGGCCAGCGACAGCGCCCCCAAACCGGGCGAAGGCCCGACCCGCGAGGAGCGCGAGAGCGGCCACTACGACCTGCTTTTCGTCGGCGAAACGGCGGACGGGCGCACCCTGCGCGCCGGCGTCACCGGCCAGCGCGACCCCGGCTACGGCTCCACCTCGCGGATGATCACCGAGAGCGCCCTGTGCCTGCTGCGCGACGCCACCCAGACCCCCGGCGGCATCTGGACCACCGCCCCGGCCATGGGCGAGGCGCTGATCCAGCGGCTCACCGCCCACGCCGGCCTCACCTTCCGCATCGAGGACTGAGCATGGCCGAGCCACTCGACTTCCTCGTCGACCGCCACGACCTCACCCGCTGCCAGTGCCAGGCCAGCCCCCTGGCCGAAGCCCTGGCGCCGGGGCAGGTGCGCCTGCGCCTCGACCACTTCGCCTTCACCGCCAACAACGTCACCTACGCCGCCATGGGCGAGAGCCTGCACTACTGGCGCTTCTTCCCGGCGCCCGAGGGCTGGGGCAAGGTCCCGGTGTGGGGCTTCGCCGAGGTGGAGGCCAGCGCCTGCGACGGCATCGCCGTGGGCGAGCGGGTCTACGGCTACTTCCCCATGTCCAGCCACCTGGTGGTGGAGCCGGCCCAGGTGCGCGAGGGCGGCTTCCTCGACGGCGCCGAGCACCGCCGGCCGCTGCCGGTGATCTACAACCAGTACCTGCGCTGCGCCCGCGACCCGCTCTACGCCACCGGCAGCGAAGCGCTGCAGATGCTGCTGCGCCCGCTGTTCACCACGGCCTTCCTGCTGGACGACTTCCTCGCCGACAGCCAGTTGTTCGGCGCCCGCCGCGTGGTGCTCACCAGCGCCTCCAGCAAGACCGCCATCGGCCTGGCCGAACGGCTGCACCGCCAGCGCGAGGCCCGTGGCGGCTACGAAGTGGTGGGGCTCACCTCCGCCGGCAACCGCGCCTTCGTCGAGGGCCTGGGCTGCTACGACCGGGTGATCGGCTATGACGAGGTGGCCGAGCTGGGCGCCGAGGTCCCGACCCTGACCGTGGACTTCGCCGGCAACGGCGAACTGCTCGGCCACCTGCACCGCCTGCTGGGCGAGCAGTTGCGCTACAGCTGCCTGGTGGGCGCCGCCCACTGGGACCAGCGCGGCGGCCTGCCCCGTGACCTGCCCGGCCCCCGGCCGACGCTGTTCTTCGCTCCCAGCCAGGCCGAAAAGCGCCTCAAGGAATGGGGCGGCCCCGGCTTCCAGGCACGCCTGGCGGATTGCTGGACGCAGTTCCTCACCTTCGCCGGGCACTGGTTGCAGGTGCAGGAAGGCTCCGGCGCCGAGGCGGTGGAGCAGGTCTACCTCGACGTGCTCGCCGGCCGCGCCGACCCGCGCATCGGCCACGTGCTGGCGCTGCCGGCCCGCTGAGCCCGGTGGGCCGGCCCTCGCTGCCGGCCCGCCGCTTCAACCGCGATTCAGCCCACCGCCTCCAGCAGCCCCTCGTAGGTCACCAGCGGCCCCAGCAGCGGCAGCGAGAAGGCCACATGGAAGCGGTAGCGGCCGCCCTCGATGCGCTTGTAGGCATCGGTGCGCGGCAGCAGCGCGCGGGGCACCGGCAGGCCCCACAGGCGGATGCCCAGGCAGCGCCAGAACCAGCCGCCGTCGATCACGTCCACCGTCAGCCGCAGGCTCAGCGGTCCGGTGGACTCCACCCAATGGCCGCCCTCGGCCAGGCAGCCCACCGGCGCGAAGTGGGAGGTGAGCGGCGCCTGCCCGTCGAAGCTGCGGGACCACAGCAGCGCCGCGTCCTGGTGGGCGATGGTCACCTCCAGGCGGTGCGGGCCGGGGCCGGGGAAGCGCATCTTCTTCGCCAGGCGCCGCCCCAGCACCCCCGCCAGCCCCTGGCCATAG
>NZ_LXJQ01000069.1:0-27779 GCF_001728925.1 Pseudomonas sp. 1D4 | reverse complement strand
CCCGCCTCAAGCAGGGCCTGTCGAAGACCAGCGCCAGCATCGGCGAGGGCATGGCCAGCCTGTTCCTTGGGCGCAAGGCCATCGACGACGACCTGCTGGACGAGATCGAGACCCGCCTGCTGACCGCCGACGTGGGCGTCGAGGCCACCACCGCCATCGTCCAGAGCCTGACCCAGAAGGTTGCGCGCAAGCAGTTGGCCGACGCCGATGCGCTGTACAAGGCGCTGCAGGACGAGCTGGCCGGCCTGCTCAAGCCCGTCGAGCAGAAGCTGGTGATCGACAGCGCCAAGCGCCCCTACGTGATCCTCGTGGTCGGCGTGAACGGCGTCGGCAAGACCACCACCATCGGCAAGCTGGCCAAGAAGCTTCAGTTGGAGGGCAAGAAGGTCATGCTCGCCGCCGGTGACACCTTCCGCGCCGCTGCCGTCGAGCAGCTGCAGGTGTGGGGCGAACGCAACAACATCGCTGTCATCGCCCAGCACACCGGCGCCGACTCCGCCTCGGTGATCTTCGACGCCGTGCAGGCCGCCAAGGCCCGTGGCGTGGATGTGCTCATCGCCGACACTGCCGGGCGCCTGCACACCAAGGACAACCTCATGGAGGAGCTGAAGAAGGTGCGCCGCGTGATCGGCAAGCTGGACGAGAGCGCTCCCCACGAGGTGCTGCTGGTGCTGGACGCCGGCACCGGCCAGAACGCCATCAACCAGGCCAAGCAGTTCCACCTGGCGGTGAGCCTGTCGGGGCTGGCGCTGACCAAGCTGGACGGCACCGCCAAGGGCGGCGTGATCTTCGCTCTGGCCAAGCAGTTCGCCCTGCCGATCCGCTACATCGGCGTCGGCGAGGGCATCGACGACCTGCGCGACTTCGAGGCCGAGGCCTTCGTTCGCGCCCTGTTCGCCGAGCAGGAGCGCGCATGATCCGCTTCGAGCAGGTCGGCAAGCGCTATCCCAATGGCCATGTCGGCCTGCATGAACTGAGTTTCCGTGTCCGCCGGGGCGAGTTCCTCTTCGTCACCGGCCATTCCGGCGCCGGCAAGAGCACCCTGTTGCGGCTGCTGCTGGCCATGGAGCGTCCCACCACCGGCAAGCTGCTGCTGGCCGGGCAGGACCTTTCCACCATCACCAATTCCCAGATCCCCTTCCTGCGCCGGCAGATCGGCGTGGTGTTCCAGAACCACCAGCTGCTGTTCGATCGCACCGTGTTCGACAACGTGGCGCTGCCGCTGCAGATCCACGGCCTGTCCAAGCCGGAGATCGCCAAGCGCGTGGGCATCGCCCTGGAGCGCGTCTCCCTGTCGGACAAGGCCGAGCTGTTCCCGGCCGACCTGTCCACCGGCCAGCAGCAGCGCGTGGGCATCGCCCGCGCCGTGGTGCATCGCCCGGCCCTGCTGCTGGCGGACGAACCCACCGGCAACCTGGACCCGCGCCTGGCTGCCGAGATCATGGGCGTTTTCGAGGACATCAACCGCTTGGGTACCACGGTTCTGATCGCCAGCCACGACCTGGCGCTGATCGCCCGCATGCGCCATCGCATGCTGACCTTGCAACGCGGCCGCCTGATCGGCGATGGGGAGGCTGGCTGATGAGCGCATCCCGCATGCCACCGCCCAAGCCCGCCGAGCGCGTGGGCGCCACGGCCCGTCCCGAGGAGCCGCAGAAAGGCGGCGATGACGGCCCGGATTTCCGCACCCTGCTGGCGGCCTGGCTGGAAAGCCACCGCGCCAGCCTGATGGACAGCCTGCGCCGCCTGGGCCGGCAGCCCATCGGCAGCTTCTTCACCAGCCTGGTGATGGCCATTGCCCTGAGCCTGCCCATGGGGCTGTCGCTGTTGCTCAACAACGTCGAGCGCCTGGGTGGTTCCTGGCAACGCGCGGCGCAGATTTCCCTGTTCCTGCAGATGGACGCCAGCGAGGCTGACGGCCGCAAGCTGCGCGACGAGATCGCCGGCATGCCCGACGTGGCCGAAGCCGAGTGGATCAGCCGCGAACAGGCGCTGGAAGAGTTCCAGCAGCAGACCGGGCTGGGGCAGGCACTCAAGGAGCTGCCGGAGAACCCCTTGCCCGGCGTGATCCTGGTCACGCCCAAGGAAGTCGACAAGACCACCCTGGAAGCGTTGCGCCAACGCCTGGCCGAACTGCCCCGTGTGGAGCAGGCCCAGCTCGACCTGGTGTGGGTCGAGCGCCTGAGCGCCATTCTCAAGCTGGGCGAGCGTTTCATCTTCGGCCTGACCGTGCTGCTGGTGCTGGCGCTGTTGCTGGTGATCGGCAATACCATCCGCCTGCACATCGAGAACCGTCGGATCGAAATCGAAGTGATCAAGCTGGTGGGTGGAACCGACAGCTACGTGCGGCGTCCCTTCCTTTATATGGGCGCGCTGTATGGCGTGGGTGCAGGCCTGCTGGCCTGGCTGGTGCTGGCCTACGGGCTGGACTGGCTGAATGACGCCGTGGTGCGCCTGGCCGGCCTGTACGGCAGTGACTTCGCCCTTGCCGGCGTGCCGCTGGGTGACGGATTGTCGCTGCTGCTCGGCGCCATCCTGCTGGGCTACATCGGCGCCTGGCTGGCGGTGGCGCGCCACCTCAGCGAGCTGGCGCCGCGCTAATAGAACCGCTCCGGGACGGGGCGGAAACGAGGGGTGTAACGAAACTTTTACGCCCCCTTGCAGTCATAAAGGCCAGTGCTACACTGCGCGAGCTTAGTGAATCGGAGGATTCGCATGACCACTTCCCTGCAACCTGTCTATGCCCTGGCCCCCGGTGCGAACCTGGATGCCTACGTGCATGCGGTCAACGGCATCCCGCTGCTGACGGTCGAACAGGAGCGCGAACTGGCCGAACGCCTCTTCTACCAACAGGATCTGGAAGCGGCGCGGCAAATGGTGTTGGCGCACCTGCGCTTCGTTGTACACATCGCCAAGAGTTATTCCGGCTACGGCCTGGCCCAGGCCGACCTGATCCAGGAAGGCAACGTCGGCCTGATGAAGGCCGTGAAGCGCTTCAATCCCGAAATGGGCGTGCGCCTGGTGTCCTTCGCGGTGCACTGGATCAAGGCCGAGATCCACGAGTTCATTCTGCGCAACTGGCGCATCGTCAAGGTCGCCACCACCAAGGCGCAGCGCAAGCTGTTCTTCAACCTGCGCAGCCAGAAGAAGCGCCTGTCCTGGCTGAACAACGAAGAAGTCCATGCCGTGGCCCAGAGCCTGGGCGTGGAGCCCCATGAAGTACGCGAGATGGAAAGCCGACTGACCGGCCATGACATGGCCTTCGACCCGGCGGCGGATGCCGACGACGACGCGGCCTACCAGTCCCCCGCGCATTACCTGGAAGACCACCGCTACGACCCGGCGCGCCAGTTGGAGGAAGCGGACTGGAGTGATAGCTCCACCGCCAGCCTGCATGAAGCGCTGGAAGGTCTGGACGAGCGCAGTCGCGACATCCTCTACCAGCGCTGGCTGGCCGAGGAGAAGGCCACGCTGCACGACCTGGCCGCCAAGTACAACGTCTCCGCCGAGCGAATTCGCCAGTTGGAGAAGAACGCGATGAACAAGCTCAAGGGCTTCATCCAGGCCTGAGCCGTCGCATGATCGAAAGCCGCCCCAACGGGCGGCTTTTTTCTGCCCGGAGAAATCGACCATGGCGATGCCGTCCCTTCGTCCCGCCCACGGCGTGTTGTTTGCGCTGACAGCCGTGCTGTTCTTCGGCCTGGCGATGTGGATGCAGCGCGGCAGTGGGCCCGCCGCGCCCCTGGCCTGCCTGGAAACCTGGCAAGCGCCGCTGCTGGAGCCCATGGCCGAAGGCACGCTGACCCTGGCGGCGCTGGACGGCCAGGCCCACGGCGAGCTCTGGCTGCGCAACGCTGGCGAGGGTCCACAACTGCTGTTCCGCAGCGAAGGGGAAGGCGAGGATGCCTGCAACCTGGAAGGTGAGCTGGCCCTGGACGATGCCGAGCGTGCGAGCCTGCTCAAGGCCTTGGGCGGCCAGTCCCCGGACGGCGAGCAGCCTCTGAGCCGGCAGATGCTCGACCAACTGGGGCAGCACCGCTTGTCGGCCCTGGATGTGCGCCCCCAGCAATTGCCGGACGCGGAGCGGCTGGTGGCCAGCGTCGGCCAGCCCCGCCTGCGGCTCCAGTTGGGGGTGGGAGAAGCCTGGGTCTACCCGGTGGAAGGCCTGACCGCCCAGGTGGTGGATGGCCAGGTGCACCGCATCCGCGTGGTGCCCCGCGCCACCCTCAAACAGTGATCAGAACGGCACGGCCGGCTTGAGCTGCTCCAGGTAGTGGCTGCCGCCCAGTTGGTGCATCTGCTGGCGAATCCAGCCGGCGCGACGGGCGACGTAGCTGCTTGGGTGTCCGGCACTCCATTCCCTGGGGTTGGGTAGCACGGCGGCCAGCAGGCTGGCCTGACGCCGAGACAGGTAGGGCGCGCCGATGCCGAAGTGATGACGGGCGGCGGCTTCGGCGCCGAACACGCCATCACCCCATTCCACACTGTTGAGGTAGACCTCGAGGATGCGCTGTTTCGGCCAGAGCGTCTCGATCAGCACCGTGAACCAGGCTTCCAGCCCCTTGCGCAGCCAACTGCGGCCGGACCAGAGGAACAGGTTCTTCGCCACCTGCTGGCTCAGGGTGCTGGCCCCGCGCAGGGAGCCGCCGCGCTCGTTGTGTGCCAGGGCGGCGCGGATTGCTGCCAGATCGAAGCCCCAGTGCTCAGCGAACTTCTGATCCTCGGCGGCGATCACCGCCACCTTCAGGTCGTCGGGCAGTTCCTTCCAGGGGCGCCAGGTGCGCTGCAGATCGATGGGCTCGCCATCGATCCACGACTCCACCTTGCGCTCCACCATGATCATGCTGCCGGGTGGCGGCACCCAGCGGAACAGCAGCACCAGCAGGACGGAACCGGCGGCGAACCAGATCAGCAGCTTGAACAGGCGACGACTCAGGGATCGGATCATGCGTGGCTTGGCCTGGGCGGGTTGGCGCGCCATTATAGCGGCCGCTCTCATCCTGTCTGGAGTGCCCAATGGCCCGGTTTTTCCTGCTGCTCGCCGCCTTCACCGGCTTCACCGGCGTCGCCCTCGGCGCCTTCGCTGCCCACGGCCTCAAGGCCCGGCTGAGCCCGGAGCACCTGGCGGTGTTCCAGACCGGCACCCACTACCAGCTGATCCACGCCCTGGCGCTGTTCGGCGTCGCCCTGTTCAGCCTCAACGCACCGGGGCGCCTGGTGAACGCGGCCGGCGCCTGCTTCGCCCTCGGCATCCTGCTGTTCTCCGGCAGCCTCTACCTGCTCACCCTCAGCGGCATCGGCAAGCTGGGCATCATCACCCCCTTCGGTGGCGTGTCCTTCCTGGCCGGCTGGCTGTGCCTGGGGCTCGCCGCGTGGCGCCTCAGCGGGCGCTGAGGCAGGCCTGACCCTGGCGTCAAAAAGCAGGACGAATGGCGTTATTCAGCCTTGGTCATCCCGAAGGTTCGGGGCTAGAATGCGGGCCCCCCAATGTTGTGACCGTCCCGTCATGCGCATCCAGTTGAACGGCGAATCCCACGAACTGCCCGACGGCGTGACCGTCGCGGACCTGATCGTCCGACTCGACCTGGCTGGCCGCCGTGTCGCGGTCGAGCTCAACCTCGACATCGTGCCGCGCAGCCAGCATGCCGCCACCGTCCTGCGCGATGGTGACCAGGTGGAAGTGGTACACGCCATCGGAGGCGGCTAGCCGCCCGCAAGGAGTCCACATGAGTCAGAAGCCGATCGACAAGCCATTCACCCTGGCAGGTCGGACCTATGAGTCGCGCCTGCTGGTCGGCACCGGCAAGTACAAGGACCTCGACGAAACCCGTCTGGCCATCGAAGCCTCCGGCGCCGAGATCGTCACCGTGGCGGTGCGTCGTACCAACATCGGCCAGAACCCCGGTGAGCCCAACCTGCTCGACGTGATCCCGCCCAGCCGCTACACCATCCTGCCGAACACCGCTGGTTGCTACGACGCCTCCGAGGCCGTGCGCACCTGCCGCCTGGCCCGTGAGCTGCTCGACGGTCACAACCTGGTGAAGCTGGAAGTCCTGGCCGACCAGAAGACCCTGTTCCCCAACGTCATCGAGACCCTCAAGGCCGCCGAAGTGCTGGTCAAGGAAGGCTTCGACGTGATGGTGTACACCAGCGACGACCCCATCGTCGCCCGCCAACTGGCCGAGATCGGTTGCATCGCCATCATGCCGCTGGCCGGCCTGATCGGTTCCGGCCTCGGCATCTGCAACCCCTATAACCTGCGGATCATCCTCGAGGAGACCCGCGTGCCCGTGCTGGTCGACGCCGGTGTCGGCACCGCCTCCGACGCCACCATCGCCATGGAGATGGGCTGCGACGCGGTGCTGATGAACAGCGCCATCGCCCACGCCCAGGACCCGGTGATGATGGGCGAGGCCATGAAGCACGCCATCGTCGCCGGCCGCCTGGCCTACCTGGCCGGCCGCATGCCCCGCAAGCTTTACGCCAGCGCCTCCTCGCCGCTGGATGGTCTGATTCGCTGAGAACCTCCATGACTGAACAGCTGGATTCGCCGAACGAGAACGGCGAAGTACGCCACCGCACCATCAAGAGCTTCGTGATGCGCGCCGGCCGCATGACCGACGGCCAGCAGCGCGGGCTCGATCAGGGCCTGCCGCGCTTCGGCCTGGAACTGGCCGACGGCCTGCAGGACTTCGATGCGGTGTTCGGGCGCCGCGCGCCGCGCACCTTCGAGATCGGCTTCGGCATGGGGCACTCGACCCTGGAAATGGCAGCCGCCTCGCGGGACGAGGACTTCATCGGCGTCGAGGTGCACCGCCCCGGCGTCGGCGCGCTGCTCAACGGCATGCTGACCCAGAACCTCGACAACATCCGCGTCTACACCTGCGATGCCCTCGAAGTTCTGCGGGACTGCGTCGCCGACGCCAGCCTCGACCGCGTCCTGCTGTTCTTCCCGGACCCGTGGCACAAGGCCCGCCATCACAAGCGCCGTATCGTCCAGCCCAGCTTCGCCGAACTGGTGCGCAGCAAGCTCAAGGTCGGCGGCGTGCTGCACATGGCCACCGACTGGGAACACTACGCCGAGCACATGCTCGAGGTGATGAACGCCGCCCCGGGCTACCGCAACCTCGCCGAGGACGGCCGCTACGTGCCGCGCCCCGAAGAGCGCCCGGTGACCAAGTTCGAACGTCGTGGCGAGCGCCTCGGCCACGGTGTCTGGGACCTGAAGTTCCAGCGCATCGACTGATACACCGCAGTACCCGCCCCGTGCCCTGGCAGCACGGGGCATCCAGGAACGACTCCATACACAGACCGGGACCACCCGGCCGCCAGGACGGCACCCCTCACCTGATCCGACACTGAACAGGCCCCGCCCCGCCGGCGGTGGCACAAGAACAAGAGCGACGCCATTCGTGAGCGCCGCGAGGAGAAGGTTGTGTTGAGAAAGTTAGCGATTCTGCTGCTGGCGTGCTGCGCCCTGCAGGCCCAGGCCAAGGTCGATGCCGACCAGGCCGCGCGTTTGGGAGGGGACCTGACGCCGCTGGGCGGCCAGCGCGCCGGTAACGCCGAGGGCTCCATTCCTGCCTGGGACGGCGGCCTGTCCACCCCGCCCGCCAGCTATCAGCCGGGCATGCACCACCCCGATCCCTACGCTGGCGAGTCGCCCAGCTACGTGATCACGGCCCGCAATGCCAGCCAGTACGCCGCGCAACTGCCGGCCGGCCTGAAGGCGCTGGTGGAAACCTACCCCGACTATTCCATCCGGGTCTTCCCGACCCACCGCAGCGCAGCCGCGCCCCAGCGCATCTACGACGCGACCCGCTTCAACGCCCTCAATGGCGAGCTGATCGCCGGCGGCAACGGCGTGCGGGGCGTGGCGGCGGGTATCCCGTTCCCGATTCCGGCCAGCGGGCAGGAGGTGATCTGGAACCACATCCTGCGCTACCGCGGTGACCAGATTCATTTCGTCACCAACCAGGCGGCGGTGCTGGCCAACGGCAGCTACAACCTGCTGAAGCTGGATCGCAACATCTACTTCGTCTATGGCCGCGACGGCGTGACTCCGAAAGACCTGGAAAACACCATCTTCTATTACAAGTACGCAGTGATAGCCCCGGCCAAGCTCGCGGGCTCGGCGCTGGTGGTGCAGGAAACCCTCGATCAGGTGCTGTCCATCCGCAAGGCCTGGCGCTTCAACCGGGGCGAGCGTCGCGTCCGCCGCCTGCCGATGCTGGCCTACGACACCCTGCAGCCGGACACCAACGGCATGGCCACCGCCGACGTGGTGGACTCCTACAACGGTGCTCCGGAACGCTACGACTGGACGCTGGTGGGCAAGCAGGAAATGCTCGTGCCGTACAACAGCTACGCCGTGCATCAGAAGGGCATCCCCTACGATCGGATTCTCAAGACCAAGTTCGTCAACCCGGACCTGCTGCGCTACGAGCTGCACCGCGTCTGGATCGTCGAAGCCTCGCTGCGCAAGGGGTTCACCCACCCCTATGCCAAGCGCCGCTTCTACATCGACGAGGACAGTTGGCAGATCCTCGCGGTGGACCTGTACGGCAAGGACGGAAAACTGACCGGCCTGCAGGAAAGCCACCCGATCAGCTACTACGATGTCCCCATGTTCGGCAGCACCCTGGAGACCATCTACGACTTCGCCGGCTCGCGCTATTTCGCCGATGGCCTGGACAACAACGAACCGATGTATGACTTCAAGGCATCCCTCGGCCCGCGTGACTTCACGCCCCAGGCCCTGCGCCGCGAAGGCAACTGATATTCCGGCCTGCCTGGCCACGCTCCAACCGCCCTTCGGGGCGGTTTTTTATTGCCGCTGATTCCTGTGGCGAAAGGCTGCCGACTTCGTTCGGTGCTGTGAGAAGGGATGCACCCTGCCTGACAGGCAGGGTATGGACTCAGCTCCGATCAGCCAGGACGCCGATCAGAAAGAACACCAGGAGCAGGACGGGGGCCAGGGTGTAGTTGTTGAAGTAGCCCAGGCCCTTGGCCAGCCAGGGCGTGAGGAAGATCATCGCCAGCCCGTAGCCCAGCGCGCAGAGCGTGACGAACAGCAGGGTGCGGAAGAGGAAGTTGAGTCCGCCGATGCGCTGCTGGATCCAGGCGTTGATGCCCGGGCCAAGCAGCACCAGCAGGGTGGCCATGATGGCCAGGGAGATGTCGTAGAGGTGGCCACGGCTCCAGCGTGAGAGGGTGGCTATCAGGTCCAGGATCAGGTCCATCGATCGTCCTTAGCCCCTCAGGGCAGGAAGCGTTGCAGCAGGTCGTTGAGAAAGAGCTGGCCCTTGGGCGTAGCCGCCAGGCGCGCGGGGTCGGCCTGGAGCAGGCCCTGGGCCTCGGCTTCGCGGCGTGAGGCTGCCAGGTCGGCCAGGGGCAGCCCGGTGCGCTGGGGGTAGAGCCCGGCGGGGACGCCGTCGGTGAGGCGCAGGGCGTTCATCAGGAACTCGAAGGGCAGCTCGCCGGCGTCCAGCTCCCGTGCGCCGGCCTGGAAGGTCTTGGCCGGGTCGAGGTAGTCCTTGGGCAGGCGGGTCTTCCAGGTGCGCTGGATGCGGCCCTCGGGGCTGCTCAACTTGGCGTGGGCGCCAGCGCCGATGCCGAGGAAGTCGCCGAAGGTCCAGTAGTTGAAGTTGTGCCGGGCCTGGTGCCCCGTGCGGGCGTAGGCGGACACTTCGTACTGGGCGTAGCCGGCCTCGGCCAGGAGGGCCTGGCCGGCTTCCTGGATGTCCCACAGCAGGTCGTCTTCCGGCAACTGGGGCGGCTGGGACCAGAACACCGTGTTCGGCTCCATGGTCAGTTGGTACCAGGAGAGGTGGGTCGGCCCCTGGGCGATGGCGGTGCGCAGGTCGTACAGGGCGTCGTCCAGGCTCTGCTCCGGCAGGCCGTGCATCAGGTCCAGGTTGAAGTTGTCGAAGCCGGCGTTGCGCGCCATGTCGGCGGCACGGATCGCCTCGCTGCCGTCGTGGATGCGTCCCAGGGCCTTGAGCTTGTCGCCCTGGAAGCTCTGCACGCCGATGGACAGGCGGTTGATGCCGAGCTGGCGGTAGGCGGAGAACTTGGCCTGCTCGAAGGTGCCCGGGTTGGCTTCCAGGGTGATCTCGATGTCAGGGGCGAAGGACACCCGGCACTCGATGCCCTCCAGCAGCCGGCCCAGGGCTGCGGCGCTGAACAGGCTGGGGGTGCCGCCGCCGAAGAAGATCGAGGTCAGCGGGCGGCCGTGGACGTGGACGAGGTCCTGTTCCAGGTCCGCCAGCACGGCGTCGACGTACTCCGTCTCGGGCAACTCCGGGCCGGCGGCGTGGGAGTTGAAGTCGCAGTACGGGCATTTGCGCACGCACCAGGGGATGTGCACGTAGGCCGCCAGGGGCGGCAGCTGGAAGCCCTGGGGCAGGTGCTCCGGTGCGTCGGATGTGGCGTGCGACGCGGGGCTTCCGGCGTCTGGCTTCATATCCCCAACCGCTGCTTGAGCAGGGCCATGGCGCGGGCGCGGTGGCTCAGGCGGTTCTTGTCCGCGGGGGCCAGTTCGGCGGCGGAGGCGTTGCATTCGGCGACCCAGAACAGCGGGTCGTAGCCGAAGCCGTGCTCGCCGCGCGCCTCGAAGAGGATGCTGCCGCGCCAGAGGCCCTCGCAGAGGATCGGCAGCGGGTCGTCGGCGTGGCGCATCAGCGCCAGGGAGCAGATGAACTGCGCACCACGGCCGGCTTCCGGTACGTCCTTCAGGGCGTCCAGCAGCTTGGCGTTGTTGGCGGCATCGCCTTGGCCACCGGCGTAGCGCGCGGAGTAGATGCCGGGGGCGCCGCCGAGGAAGTCCACCGCCAGGCCGGAGTCGTCCGCCAGGGCCGGCAGGCCCGAGACGCGCGCGGCATTGCGGGCCTTGAGGATGGCGTTCTCGACGAAGGTCAGGCCGGTCTCTTCGGGCTCGATGTCGCTGAACTCGCTGATGGAGCGCACGCGCACGCTGTCACCCAGCATGGCCTGGAGTTCCTTGAGCTTGCCGGCGTTGTGACTGGCCAGCACCAGTTCCTTGAAGGGCATCATTCGTCTGGGAAGAATTCCTGGTCGAAGGTGAAGGTGTGCGGGGCGCCATCGCCCTGCTGCACCGTGAGGGTGAACTTGAGCATCTCGCGCTGGGTGAAGGGGAACTGCGCCAGGTAGTAGATGGCGCCCCCTTCGCTGACCTGGCGGAAGGTCAGGGGTGTGGCCTTGCCGAGCAGGTCCTTGACCTGGCCGCTGACCTGGGCGGTGCTGGGCTTGCCGGTCTTGAGCACGGCGATGTTCACCACGCCCTGGGTCTTGCTGCGCACCAGGCCGGCTGCGGCGGCGATGTCCGGCTGCAGGAAGCCGGAGTTGAAGGCGCTGTAGTGCACGTCGAGCTCGCCGAAGGTCTGTTTGCGCTCCGCGAGGGCGGGCAGGGACAGGCAAAGGGCGAAGAGGCAGAAGATGAGGCGACGCATGGTGGAGGTCCTCCAGGTCAGATCGCAATGCGGCTTTCAGGCAGGCCGGGGCCACTGACTCGATAGATGCCGATCTCGCCCAGCAGGTTGGGCCACAGGCGGCTCGGCAGATTGTGCCTGTGCAGACGGTCGACGGCCAGGCGATCCAGCACCCGAACCTTGAGCTCCTGACAGAGGGCTTCGAAATCGTGGAAGGTGCAGAAGTGGATGTTCGGCGTGTTGTACCAGGTGTAGGGCAGGAAGTCGGAAACCGGCATCCGTCCGTTGCGTGCCAGGTACCAGCGGCAGCGCCAGTGGCCGAAGTTGGGGAAGGTGATGATGCACTCGCGGCCGACGCGGAGCATTTCCTCCAGCAGCTTGTCCGGGTAGTGCACGGCCTGCAGGGCCTGGGTCATCACCACCACGTCGAAGCTGTTGCTGGCGAAGTTGCCGAGGCCCTTGTCCAGGTCCTGTTCGATGACGTTGACGCCGTTCTGCAGGCAGCGGGCGATGTTGTCCGGGTCGATCTCCAGGCCGTAGCCGGTGACCTCCTTGTGGTCACGCAGCCAGGCCAGCAGGTCGCCATCGCCGCAGCCCAGGTCGAGCACGCGGCTGCCGGCGGGAATCCAGTCCTTGATGATTTCGAGGTCGGCTCGCACGGGGGGCTTCCTAGTCAGAGGGCGATGCGGTTCATGTAGCCGCTGAAGGCCTGCAGATAGCGCGGGATCGGTATGAGGAAGGCGTCGTGGCCCTGGGGCGCGTCGATTTCCAGGTAGCTGACGTTCTTCCGCGCAGCGGTCAGGGCGTCGACGATCTCCCGCGAGCGGGCTGGGGAAAAACGCCAGTCGGTGGTGAAGGACATCACCAGGAAGTTCGCCTTGGCCGCCGACAGGGTGCGCGCCAGGTCGCCGCCATGGGCGGCGGCGGGGTCGAAGTAGTCCAGCGCCTTGGTCATCAGCAGGTAGGTGTTGGCGTCGAAACGCCCGGAGAACTCCTCGCCCTGGTAGCGCAGGTAGCTTTCCACCTGGAATTCGACGCTGTGGAAGTCGTAGTTGAGCTTCTCGCTCTTAAGGCCACGGCCGAATTTCTCGCCCATGGCGTCGTCGGAGAGGTAAGTGATGTGGCCGACCATGCGCGCCAGCATCAGGCCGCGCTTGGGGATCACGCCCTGTTCCTGGAAGTGCCCGCCGTGGAACTCCGGGTCGGTGAGGATGGCCTGGCGGGCCACCTCGTTGAAGGCGATGTTCTGGGCCGACAGCTTGGGTGCCGAGGCGATGGCCAGGCAGTGGCGGACGCGGTCCGGGTAGCTGATGGTCCATTGCAGCGCCTGCATGCCACCGAGACTGCCGCCCACCACTGCGGCCCATTGGGTGATGTCCAGGGCATCGGCGAGGCGGGCCTGGCTGTGCACCCAGTCTTCCACCGTCATCACCGGGAAGTCGGCGCCATAGGGCTTGCCGGTGGCCGGGTTGAGGCTGGAGGGGCCGGTGGAGCCGTTGCAGCCGCCGAGGTTGTTGAGGCTGACGACGAAGAAGCGACGGGTGTCGATGGCCTTGCCGGGGCCGATGCAGCTGTCCCACCAGCCGGGCTTGCGGTCTTCCATGCTGTGGTAGCCGGCGGCATGGTGGTGGCCGGACAGCGCATGGCAGATGAGGACCGCGTTGCTGCGGCTGGCGTTGAGTTCGCCGTAGGTCTCGTAGACCAGCTCGTAGTCGGCCAGGGTGCGGCCGCAGGCCAAGGGCAGCGGCTCGCTGAAGCGCTGCACCTGGGGCGTCACCAGGCCGACGGAGTCTTCGGGAATGACGGTGGGCATCGCTACCGCTGCTCTTTTTTCAGGAAGGGCGCCAGTCTAAAGAGCACTGCAGCACCCGGCAAGCGCGCGGCTGCGCGTGCTGGGAGGGGGTTGGATCACTGCTGGCGGGCCACTCGCGGCAGGGTGACCACCTTGCCCTGGCGCTGGATCGGCGCCGGGCGACGCAGGGCGCGGAGCATGTCGTTGGCCTGGCTGAGCTGGCGTTCCAGCTCGTCCACGTAGCGGGTGAGCTGGAGCACGCGCTGGCGGGCCTGCTGGGTGTTCTGGGCAAGAGCCTTGAGACGCAGCATGTGGGTTTCCAGCAGCTGCTTGTGCTCCAGGGTGTTCTGCATCAGCGGCATCAGCGCTTCGGCGGCCCATTGGGCGACTTCCTGGCGCAGGCGCTGGTGCAGGCCGATCACTTCCTGCACCAGGGTGGAGAAGAAGCGTCGGGTCAGCAGGCGCTGCTCGGTGAGCAGGGTCTTCAGGTGCAGGCGGAACTGATCGCCCTTCTGCCGCAGTTGCCCCAGTTCGCGGTAATAGCGGGTGAGGTCGAACTGCGGTGCGTCGATGCCCTGCAGTGGGCTTTCCTCGTTATGCCGGCGGTACAGCGCGGCGACCATGCGGTTGGCGGCGTCGGCCTCGTGGTCGAGGGCGTGCAGGTCGGTCTCCACCGCGCGGAAGAAGTGCAGGATGGCCTGGTTGATGCCGACGGTGGTCCAACTGCCGGTCAGGTCGCGGCGCACGCGCGCCAGGTGTTCCTCCAGGCGCTCGGGGCGCACGGCGGCGCGCAGCAGCTCGCCCTGGCGCTTGACCAGGCGCTGGTTGGTCTTCAGGCCCAGCAGCCGCCGATGGTGCCTGGCGTGGTCCTCCTTGGTGCGGGCGGTCAGCTCGAACAGCAGCTGACCGTTGTCGTTCTGGTGGTTGCTGAGCAGTGCCTGCTGCTCGCGGACCTTCTCCAGGCGCAGGTTGAGCACGTGCTGGCTGTTCTGCAGCAGTGCCAGGACCTGGTTGACCACGCGGGTCTCCAGCAGGCGTTCCTTCTGGGCGACGATGCGCTCGCAGAGCAGGCGCTCGAGGTTGGCCATCTGGCTGCGGGCGAGCAGTTCGTCGTCCTTGCGCACCTTGGCCAGCAGGGCCTGCTTGGCGGATAGCGGCAGCACGTCCTCGCGGCGGATGCCGAGTTGGCGGGCGGTGGCGTCCTGGATCTGGCGGATGGCGTTCTGCACGAAGGTCTCGCCGGCCAGGTCGTCCCAGAGCACGTCGATCTTGTTGAGCACGGCGAACAGGCTGGTCTGGGTGTCGTCGTCCAGCTGGCGGATGTGCTGCAGCCAGATGTCCATGTCGCTGGCGGTCACACCGGTGTCGGCGGACAGCAGGAAGATCACCGCCTGGGCGGCGGGCAGCATGGACAGGGTGAGTTCGGGTTCGGCGCCCAGGGCGTTCAGGCCGGGGGTGTCGAGTATGCGCAGGCCCTGGCGCAGCAGCGGGTGGTCGAAGTTGACCATGGCGTGTCGCCAGGCGGGCACCAGCACCATGCCGGGACGGCCGGCGGGCTCCAGGGTGTCGGGGTGGAAGCCGAGCTGGATAGCCTGCTCCACCGGCATCGGCTTGGTCTTGGCCACCTGGGTGAAGGCCTGGACCATGTTGTCCGGGTCGCTGGTGTCCAGGGGGATGTTCACCCAGTGGCGGGGGATGCGCTTGAACTGGGCGACGCTGGCCGAGGCGGTGCGGGTCTCGATGGGCAGCAGGCGGATGTAGGGGCGTTCCGAGCGCGGGTCGTGGAACAGCTCGGTGGGGCACATGGTGGTGCGCCCGGCCTGGGACGGCAGCATGCGCTGGCCGTACTCGGAGAAGAACAGGCTGTTGATCAGCTCGGTCTTGCCGCGGGAGAACTCGCCGACGAAGGCCAGGGTGATGTGGTCGGTGCGCAGCAGGCGCAGGGCGCGCTCGAGCTTGTCCTGCACGGCGGCGGTGCTCAGGCGGCTGTGTTCCAGCCAGCTACGGTAGCGGGTGATTTCCCGCATCAGCTCGCGCTTCCAGGCGACGTAGGCGTCCACCTGCTGACTCAGTCGTTCCATGCTCATCCTGGCTCTCCTTCCGCTTACGCGTCCTGCGTTCAGAAACTAAGGGGGGAACTCGACAACGATGGTGCGGCCGTCTCGACAGCGGGCCGATGCCTGGGCGGGCGTGCGGCAATTATCCGCCGTCTTGGCTGGCCGTCAATCGGGCGGCTTCACAGTCCCGCCTTAAGGTCTGTCAGGGTTGCCGAGCGGTCAGTCCGGGCAGCGCCGGCAGCGTGCGCGGGGTGCGGATGCGCACGCGCTTCTGGCGGTTCAGTTCACCGCCCTCCAGGCTCACCTGGCTCTTCGCGACGCCGAAGGCGTCGGCGAGGAAGGCCATCAGGTGGGCGTTTGCGCGCCCTTCGATGGGCGGTGCGGTGAGGCGGATCTTCAGGCGGTCGCCGTGCAGCCCGGCGAACTCGTCGCGGCTCGCCTTGGGCTGCAGGTGGCAGGCGAGGATCAGGTCCTCGCCATCCCAGCGGAACCAGCTCATCAGAGGAAGGGGCTGAGCTGCGGCGGCATCTGGGTCATGGCGGCCAGGCCACCGATGACGAAGCGATCCAGCAGGTTCAGTGCAATGAAGGCGAAGATCGGCGAAATATCCAGCCCGCCCAGATTCGGCAGCAGCTTGCGGAAGGGCGCCAGCAGCGGCTCGCAGATCTGGTTCACCAACTGGGCGCCAGGGTTGTAGCTGCCCGGGGAGACCCAGGAGAGGATCACGCTGATGATCATGGCGAAGAAGAACACCTTGAGGAACAGCGAGGTGATGCTGATCACCGACCACACCAGCAGTTGCGGCAGCGCGCCCAGGGGGTTGGCGCCCATCAGCAGCAGCACCACGATCATCAGCAGCCATTGCAGCAGCACGGCCAGCACCAGGGAGGCCAGGTCGAGCCCGCCGAGGCCGGGGATGATCTTGCGCAGCGGGTTCAGCAGGGGCTTGGTGGCCCGCACCACGAACTGGCTGAGGGGGTTGTAGAAGTCGGCCCGTACCAACTGCAGGATGAAGCGCAGCAGTACGACCAGCAGGTAGAGGCTGCCAAGGGTCTGGATCACATAGATCGCGGCGGAGGCGAGTCCGGTCATTGGGCGTTCCTTGTGGGGGTGGGCGCACGGCCAGCGGGGGTGCCGGTCATGCGGGCTACTTTATCGGGATTCCCGGTGCGCATGGAGGGTGTCACTGTCCGGCCATCAGGTCCGGTCCGTTGCAGTGCATGTCCTCATGGTCGCCGAGGGTCATCAGGGTGAAACCGTCGGGTCGCTGGAGGATGGTGGCGTAGGCATAGGCCAGGTCGTGCAGGTCCTTCTTGCTGTCGTACAGCTGGATCTCCACCTGGAAGCGGTCGGCGTCCTTGCAGGGGCGCACCGGGCCGTAGAACAGGGTGATGCCGGCGGCAGCGCGCTGCGTTCTGAGCTGTTCGCGGGCGGTCAGGTTCTGCTGGCGTTGCTCCGGGTCGCTCCAGTCGCTGGCCAGTGCATCGTCCACCGTCAGCCATTCGTCGACGAAGCCCCTGCCATTGCTGGCAGCCGGCTGGATGCGCTGCAGGGCGTCGCCATCCAGGCGGTAACGGTAGACGCCGGCGCGGGTCATGCGGTCGGCGTCCAGGCTGCCGACTTCTGCACGCAGCTCGAAGCCGTCGTGCCGGGCCTTCAGGCGTGGTTCGGTTTCGTCACGCACGTAGCCTTGCTGCAGGTGGTGCAGGGTGCGCTGGGCGGTCTCGCCATTGCGCGGCTGCACCACATCCACGGCCAACCGGCTCCAGCGCGAGGTGCACCAGGGGGTGCCGTGGGCGATGACGAACTGCCCGCCCGGCAGGCGCACGTACTGATAGAAGTCGCCGTAGGCGTCGGAGAGCTCCTTCAGTGGCGGACTGCGCCATTCCAGGGCGCGTACCCAGCGGTCGCCTTCCCGGGCATAGCCGAGCAGCAGGATGTCGCCGCCGCAGGGGATGGAAGTGGCGGCCTGGATGACCACCATTGGCGGCAGCCCCGGCTCGTCATGGCGGATCGCCGCGTAGGGGCTCACCGTGGTTTCCTCGTCTTCCGGTGTTGGCTGGGGCGGCATCAGCTCGCGGGCCATTTCCTGCTGCAGGGCGTCGGCATCGAGGTCGGCACCGCTGCACGCCAGGCGCGCATCCAGGGCGCGGGTGATGGCGTCCTTGTGGGCCTCCACGGCGGTGGCGATGGCCGGGGAGACGTCGGTGGGCAGCTCTTCGTCCTGCCCGTCCAGGCCGGCCTGCACCTGCTCGTAGGCGGTGCGTGCAGCCTGGGCCAGGTCGGGTCGCAGGGCGCAGGTGTCCGCCAGCGCTGGCAGGCCCAGCGAGAGCAGCAGGGGTGCCAGCGTCCAGGCGACTGAGCGCGGCATGTTCATTGCCCGAGCTGGTCGGCCAGTTCGGCGGAGCGGCGGTCGGCGGCGCTCAGGGCCTGCTCCACCAGGGACTCGAAGCCGTTGCCCTGGAAGGAGTTGATGGCCGCCTCGGTGGTGCCATTGGGGGAGGTGACGCGGCGGCGCAGTTCGGCCGGGCCGACATCGCTGCCCACGGCCATGCGCGCGGCGCCCAGGGCGGTCTGCAGGGTCAGCCGGGCGGCCACTTCGGGGCTCAGGCCCAGCTTCTCGCCGGCGGCGGTCATGGCTTCCATCAGCAGGAAGAAGTAGGCCGGGCCACTGCCGGAGACGGCGGTGACGGCGTCGATCTGCTTCTCCTCGTCGAGCCACAGGGCGATGCCCACGGCTTGCAGCAGTTGCTCGGCCTGGCGGCGCTGCTCGTCGCTGACGGCGGCGGTGGCGTACAGGCCGCTGGCGCCTTCGCCCAGCAGGGCTGGGGTGTTGGGCATGCAGCGCACGATGCTGTCGACGCCCAGCCAGCGGGCCAGGCTGGCGCAGGGGATGCCGGCGGCGATGGACACGACCAGTTGGCCAGCGGACAGGCTCGGGGCCAGCGCTTCGCACACGGCCTTCATGACCTGGGGCTTGGTGGCCAGGACCACCACATCGGCGCCGCGCACGGCGTCGGCGTTGTTCTCGACCACTTCGATGCCGTGCTCGGCGGCGATGCGGGTGCGCTGTTCGGCACCGGGGTCGCTGGCACGGATGTGGTCGGCCGGAACGCCCTGGGCGCGCAGGCCGCCGATCAGGCTGGCGGCCATGTTGCCGGCGCCGATGAATGCAATGCGGGGAGTGCTCATGTTGTGTTCCTTCCTTATTAGGGGGCCGGCTGCCCGTAGTCGCGGGCGCCGAACAGGGCGGTGCCGATGCGCACCCAGGTGGCGCCTTCGGCGATCGCCGCTTCGAGGTCGTGGCTCATGCCCATGGACAGGGTGTCGAGGGCGAGGTCCAGGTCGGTCATCAACTGGCGCAGGCGGGCGAAGGCGGCGTGCTGGGCCGCGACGTCGTCAGTGGGCTCGGGAATCGCCATCAGTCCGCGCAGGCGCAGGTTCGGCAGGCCGGAAACGGCCTTGGCCAGGGCTGGGAGGTCCTCCGGTGCGCAGCCCGACTTGCTGGCTTCGCCGCTGACGTTGACCTGCAGGCAGATGTTCAGCGGCGGCAGGTGGGCGGGGCGCTGGGCGGAGAGGCGCTCGGCGATCTTCAGCCGGTCCACCGAGTGCACCCAGTGGAAGTGCTCGGCGATGGGCTTGGTCTTGTTCGACTGGATCGGGCCGATGAAATGCCAGGTCAGCGGCAGGTCGGTGAGTTCGGCCTGCTTGGCCAGCGCTTCCTGGAGGTAGTTCTCGCCAAAATCGGCCACGCCCTCGGCGTGGGCCTCGCGAATGGCGTCGGCGGGTTTGGTCTTGCTCACGGCCAGCAGGCCGATGGTGGATGAATCCCTTCCAGAGGCTTGCGCCGCCTCACGGATACGCGCGCGAACCTTTGCAATATTCTTTGCTATCGTGGACATTACCTGCGCTCTACAGCCCGGCCTGAGTGGGTCTGCGGCATTCTAACCGCTTGGAATTGGGGAGTCCCATGGATATTACTGAGCTGCTCGCGTTCAGCGCCAAGCAGGGCGCTTCGGACCTGCATCTCTCGGCCGGGCTGCCGCCCATGATCCGCGTCGACGGCGATGTTCGCCGCATCAACCTGCCCCCTCTGGATCACAAGCAGGTGCACGCGCTGATCTACGACATCATGAACGACAAGCAGCGCAAGGATTACGAGGAGTTCCTCGAAACCGACTTCTCGTTCGAGGTGCCCGGCGTGGCCCGCTTCCGGGTCAACGCCTTCAACCAGAACCGCGGCGCCGGCGCCGTGTTCCGTACCATTCCCTCCAAGGTGCTGTCCATGGAGGACCTGGGCATGGGCGAGATCTTCAAGAAGATCTCCGACGTGCCGCGCGGCCTGGTGCTGGTCACCGGCCCCACCGGTTCGGGCAAGTCCACCACCCTGGCGGCGATGCTCGACTACCTCAACGGCACCAAGTACCACCACATCCTGACCGTGGAAGACCCGATCGAATTCGTCCACGAGTCGAAGAAGTGCCTGATCAACCAGCGTGAGGTGCACCGCGACACCCTTGGCTTCAACGAAGCGCTGCGCTCGGCCCTGCGGGAAGACCCGGACATCATCCTGGTGGGCGAGATGCGCGACCTGGAGACCATCCGCCTGGCGCTGACCGCCGCGGAAACCGGCCACCTGGTGTTCGGCACCCTGCACACCACCTCCGCCGCCAAGACCATCGACCGGGTGGTCGACGTGTTCCCGGCCGAGGAGAAGGCGATGGTGCGCTCCATGCTCTCCGAGTCCCTGCAGGCGGTCATTTCCCAGACCCTGCTGAAAAAGATCGGCGGCGGCCGGGTGGCGGCCCACGAGATCATGATCGGTACCCCCGCCATCCGTAACCTGATCCGCGAGGACAAGGTGGCGCAGATGTATTCCGCCATCCAGACCGGCGGCTCCCTGGGCATGCAAACCCTGGACAGCTGCCTGAAGGGTCTGGTGGCCAAGGGCCTGGTCAGCCGCGAAAGCGCGCGCGAAAAGGCCAAGACGCCGGAAAACTTCTAGACCCGACAGGGCGCCCCGGCAGGCGCCCTGTCTGCTTGAACGGGGCGGCTGCCCGAACTGGCCTGTACGTGAGCGAACAGGTCGGCCATCCACATTGCGAGAAAGACCATGGAATTCGAGAAACTGTTGCGCCTGATGGTCGAGAAGGGCGGTTCTGACCTGTTCATCACGGCCGGTGTGCCGCCGTCGATGAAGGTCAACGGCAAGGTCATGCCGGTCACCAAGAACCCCATGTCGCCGGAGCAGACCCGGGAAACCGTGCTGGGGGTGATGAACGAGCAGCAGCGCCGCGACTTCGCCGAGAACCACGAGTGCAACTTCGCCATCAGTGCTCGCGGCATCGGCCGCTTCCGTGTCAGCGCCTTCTACCAGCGCAACCTGGTGGGCATGGTGCTGCGCCGCATCGAGACCAACATCCCCACCCTGGAGCAACTCAAGCTGCCCGAGGTGCTGAAGAAGCTGGCCATGACCAAGCGCGGCCTGGTGCTCTTCGTCGGCGCCACCGGCACCGGCAAGTCCACGTCCCTGGCGGCGATGATCGGCTACCGCAACAAGAACAGCTCCGGCCACATCATCTCCATCGAAGACCCCATCGAGTACATCCACCAGCACCAGGGCTGCATCGTCACCCAGCGTGAAGTGGGGATCGACACCGAGTCCTTCGAAGTGGCCCTGAAGAACACCCTGCGCCAGGCGCCGGACGTGATCCTCATCGGTGAGGTGCGGACCCGCGAGACCATGGACCACGCCGTGGCCTTCGCCGAGACCGGCCACCTGTGCCTGGCCACCCTGCACGCCAACAACGCCAACCAGGCGCTGGATCGGATCATCAACTTCTTCCCCGCCGACCGGCAGCAGCAGGTGTGGATGGACCTGTCCCTCAACCTCAAGGCCATCGTCGCCCAGCAACTGGTGCCGACCCCGGATGGCAAGGGGCGCCGTGCGGTGATCGAGGTGCTGATCAACACCCCGCTGGTGGCCGACCTGATCCGCAAGGGCGAGGTCCACGAGCTCAAGCCGCTGATGAAACGCTCCACCGAGCAGGGCATGCAGACCTTCGACCAGGCGCTGTACAACCTCTACTCCCAGGGCGAGATCACCTACGAAGACGCCCTGCTCTATGCCGACTCGGCGAACGACCTGCGCCTGATGATCAAGCTCGGTTCCGAGACCGACGGCGAACACCTGACCAGCATCAGTGGCGGGCTGTCCCTGGAAGTCTCGGAAGACGATCCGGGCCGTCGCTTCCGCTGAGTGGCGCCAGCCACTGCGCCGCCCGGCGCGCCAAGGCCTCCAGTGTGTCGTTCCCCGCAGGCCAGGGAACCGCGATCCAGGCGCCGAAAGGCGCCTGGTTCGTTTCCAGCACCTCGCCACCGTGTTCAGCCAGGTGCGGCGGAATGAAACCGCGCAAGGCCGCGCGAGCGCCTTCGCCCAGGGCGATCACCAGTCGTGGCCGGAGCTGCTGCAGCTCAGCCTCCAGCCAGGGGGCACAGGCCGTCAGCTCGGCTTCCGTCACCGGCAGCGCCTCGCGCTCGCTGCGCAGCCCCTGGCTGTGCCAGGCGAAGTGCTTCACGGCGTGGGTGAAGTACAGGCGTTCGCGGGCCAGCCCGGCGCTGGCCAGGGCTTCGCGCAGGCGGATGCCGGTGGGGTCGCTGAAGGGCTGCCCGCTCAGGTCATCCTGATCGGAAGGTTGGCTGCCGAGCACCATCACGTCGGCGGTTTCCGGACCTTGCCCGGCCACGGCGCAGGTCGCGGCGTGCCAGCGCGGGCAGGCCTGGCAACGCTCCAGGGCCGAGGTGGCCTCGCGCACCGGCTGGGCTTTCAGCGGGCTGATCAGCACCGTCTTGCCGTCCTGGGCGCCGACCGCCGGGGCCTGGGCCAGGCGCTGCTGGCCGGTGCGGGCCTCGCTGACCAGGGCGGGGATCAGCGGCCCTTCCGGCAGGTGGCGCCAGAAGCGTGCGGGCATGTGGCCGCGCATCACCTTCGGGTTGAGCCGGGCCGGGTTGAAGGTGCTGCGGTAGTAGGCCTGCCACAGCGATTGATCCGGGTCGTCGCGCTCCTCGATGGCGGCCTGCAGGCCGGGTGGCCCCGGGGGCAGGTAGGCCAGGCGCTCGCCGTTGAAGCAGGCCACGCCGCCGGGCGTGGCGATCAGCCAGCTGTGCCGCCCCATGCGCGGGACGAAGTGTTCGGCGGCGAGGTCGAGCACCTCGTGTGCCGGTTCGATCCAGGCCAGGTAGTCCGGCTCGCCGCGTTGGGCCTGGCCCGGGCGGAAGCGCAGGAAGGCGTGGAGGTGGTGGGCTTCCCGGCGCACGGCCTTGAGCCGCCGGTGCAGCTCGGCGCCGTCGCGGTCGCCCGGCAGCATGGCGCTGCGGTCACCCCGGGCAGCCCGCCAGAGCACCCGGTAGAGCAGGCCCCAGCGGTCCTGCTGGCGGAAGCGTGCGGCCTGGGCCAGCAACTCCGGCAGTTCGCGAGGGATGCGCACCGTGGCGCCTGGGGCTTCCGCCGGAGCGGGGTCGAGGCCGTCGAAGAGGCCGGCATCCGGTGTCCAGTCCACCTGGTGCGGGGCGACCCCGGCCTGCAGCAGGCGCCGGGCTTCGCTGCGCCAGCCTTCGAAGCTGCCGTCGAAGCGGGGCCGGTGCATCACCAGAGCGCCATCTGTGCCGGAGCGTCGCCGAGCTGGCGGCGCAGGGCGGTGGACTCGAGGTCGGCCAGCCGGGGCCTGTAGTCCTGGGTGATGATGAACGGCCGGGCCTTGTCCATGGCGCAGCGCAGGCGCACCACGTCCTGGTAGCGGATGCGCCGCTCGCGGCGCAGGTCCGCCAGGCGCCGGGCGCTGAGCACGCCGATGCCGGGCACGCGGGCGATCATCGCGGGCTCTGCGCGGTTGAGGTCGAGGGGGAACTGTTCGCGGTTGGCCAGCGCCCAGGCCAGCTTGGGGTCGATGTCCAGGGGCAGGTTGCCGGGGCTGCTGATCAGCTCCTCGACGCGGAAGCCATAGCCGCGCAGAAGGAAGTCGGCTTGGTACAGGCGGTGTTCGCGCATGAGCGGTGGCGGCTCGGCCGGCAGCCCGCCGGGGGCGCTGGGGATGGGGCTGAAGGCGGAGTAGTAGACGCGCTTGAGCCGGTAGGCGCTGTAGAGCGATTGGGCGGTACCGAGGATGGTGCGGTCGTCGGTGGCGTCGGCGCCGACGATCATCTGGGTGCTCTGCCCGGCCGGGGCGAAGGCGGGTCCACGCCGTTCCTCCTGCGCTTCTTCCACGCCCAGGCGGATGCGGCCCATGGCACGCCGGATCGGTGCCACGCGCTTCTCCGGCGCCAGGCGCACCAGCCCGGATTCGGTGGGCAGCTCGATGTTCACGCTAAGGCGGTCGGCGTACAGGCCGGCTTCGGCGATCAGCTCGGGGCTGGCGTCGGGGATGGTTTTGAGGTGGATGTAGCCGCGGAACTGGTGTTCTTCCCGCAGCAGCCGGGCCACGCGCACCAGCTGCTCCATGGTGTAGTCCGCGGAGCGGATGATCCCTGAGCTGAGGAACAGCCCGCTGATGCAGTTGCGCCGGTAGAAGTCGAGGGTCAGTCGGACCACTTCTTCCGGGGTGAAGCGGGCGCGCGGTACATCGCTGGAGCGGCGGTTGACGCAGTACTGGCAGTCGTAGATGCAGAAATTGGTGAGCAGGATCTTCAGCAGGGCCACGCAGCGGCCGTCGGGGGTGAAGCTGTGGCAGATGCCCATGCCGTTGGTGGACCCGATGCCGGCCTTGCCGGTGGAGCCGCGCTTGGGGGCGCCGCTGCTGGCGCAGGACACGTCGTACTTGGCGGCGTCGGCCAGCACGGTTAGCTTGTCGATCAGTTCCATGGTCGGATTCTGAAATTAACTGTGCGTACATACAGTATTTCGGCGACCGGAACCTGTGCAAGTCCGTCGACGACCTTCGGTCGCCGGCCCGTCATCAGGAGATCACATGCAACGCCCGGATACCCACAGCACCCTGATCGGCTACCTCCTGTGGATCTTCGGATTCCTCGGGGCGCACCGCTTCTACTACGGCCGGCCGGTGACCGGCACCCTGTGGTTCTTCACCCTGGGGCTGTTCTTCATCGGCTGGATCATCGACCTGTTCCTGATCCCGTCCATGGAGCGCGAGGCCGCCCTGCGCTTCAACGCGGGCTCCTACGACTACACGGTGGCCTGGCTGCTGCTGACCTTCCTCGGTGTGTTCGGTGTGCACCGCATGTACCAGGGCAAATGGATCACCGGCATCCTCTACCTGTTCACCGGTGGGTTCTTCCTGCTGGGCGTGCTCTATGACTTCTGGACCTTGAACACGCAGGTCTCGGTGCTCAACGCCCAGCGTTGAGCCGGAAAGCAAAAGGGGCCGTCGATGACGGCCCCTTTCGTTTGCAGCGGCTTCAGCCCTGGAAGGTCAGGTGGCCGTCCATGAAGGTGTAGCGCACGCGCCCAGGCAGCGAGTCGCCGATGAACGGGCAGTTGCGCCCGCGCGAGTGCCAGACCTCGCCGGCCTGGGTACGGCCCTTCGGGTCGAACAGCACCAGGTCTGCCGGGGCACCGACCGCCACGCGGCCAGCCGGCAAGCGCAGGGCGCGGGCCGGGCCGGCGGTGAGGCGGGCGAGCAGGGTGGGCAGGTCCAGCAGGCCGTCTTCCACCAGGCTCATGGCCAGCGGCAGCAGCAATTCGACACTGCTGATGCCGGGCTCGGTGGCGGCGAAGGGCGCCAGCTTGGCGTCGGCTTCGTGGGGCTGGTGGTGGCTGGCGATGGCGCCGATCACGCCGCTCTTCACCGCCTGGCGCAGGCCTTCGCGGTCCGCCTGGCTGCGCAGCGGCGGCTGCACGTGGTAGAGGCTGGAGAAGCCGGTGAGGGCGTCGTCGGTCAGCAGCAGCTGGTACATGGCGACATCGGCGGTGACCGGCAGGCCGCGCGCCTGGGCCTCGGCAATCATCTCGGCACCACGGGCGCTGGTGATCTGGCTGAAGTGCGCGCGCACGCCGCTCTGCTCCACCAGCAGCAGGTCACGGGCCAGGGCCACGGTCTCGGCGCTCTCGGGGATCCCGGCCAGGCCGAGGAAGCCGGCGGTGGCGCCTTCGTGGGCGAGGCCGCCTTCGGCCAGGTCGGCGTCCTGGGGTTGCAGCACCAGGGTCAGGTCGAAGGTGGCGGCGTATTCCATGGCGCGGCGCAGGGTGCGGCTGCTGCTCATGGGCGCCAGGCCGTTGCCGAAGGCGACGCAGCCGGTGTCACGCAGGGCGACCAGCTCGGCCAGCTGCTCACCGGCGAGGTTGCGGGTGAGGGCGCCGATGGGGAAGACCTTGGCGTGGCCGGCCTCGCGGGCGCGGTCGAGGATCAGTTCGGCCACGGCAGGGGTGTCCAGCACCGGGCGGGTCAGCGGCGGGCAGCACAGGCTGGTCACGCCACCGGCGGCGGCGGCGCGGGTCTCGCTGTCGACGTTGCCCTTGCGGCTGTAGCCGGGTTCGCGCAGGGCGGCGTTGAGGTCCACCAGGCCGGGGGCGGCCACCAGGCCCTGGGCGTCGATGCGGGTCTCGGCCTCGAAGCCGGCCGGCGCCTGGCCGATGGCGCTGATCTTGCCGGCCTGGAGGAACAGGTCGGTGACCTGGTCGGTGCCGCTGGCGGGGTCGATGAGGCGGGCGCCGATGATGTGGGTACGCATCAGTTCTGCACCTCGGCTTCCTGATTGATCTGGCGTTGGGTGTTCTGGCCGCTCATGGCCATGGAGAGCACGGCCATGCGGATGGCGATGCCATAGGTGACCTGGTTGAGGATCACCGAGTGGCTGCCGTCGGCGACGGCGGACTCGATCTCCACGCCGCGGTTGATCGGCCCCGGGTGCATGACGATGGCGTCGGGCTTGGCCAGCTTGAGGCGCTGGGTGGTCAGCCCGTAGAGGCGGTAGAACTCGCCTTCGCTGGGCAGCAGGCCGCCCTGCATGCGCTCGCGCTGCAGGCGCAGCATGATCACCACGTCCACGTCCTTGAGCCCTTCGGCCAGGTCGGTGTGGACGCTGACGCCGTACTGCTCGATGCCGATGGGCAGCAGGGTACGCGGCGCGATCACGCGGATGTCCGGGCAGCCCAGGGCCTTGAGGGCGAGCATGTCGGAGCGGGCGACGCGCGAATGCAGGATGTCACCGACGATGGCCACCGAGAGGTTCTCGAAGCTGCCCTTGTGGCGGCGGATGGTGAGCATGTCGAGCATGCCCTGGGTCGGGTGCGCGTGGCGCCCGTCGCCGCCGTTGATGATGGCGACGTCAGGGCAGACGTGCTCGGCGATGAAGTGGGCGGCGCCGGAGTCGGCATGGCGCACCACGAACATGTCGGCGGCCATGGCCTCCAGGTTGCGCAGGGTGTCGAACAGCGTCTCACCCTTGCTGGTGGAGGAGGTGGAGACGTTCAGGCTGATGACGTCCGCAGAGAGGCGCTGGGCCGCCAGCTCGAAGGTGGTGCGGGTGCGCGTGGAGTTCTCGAAGAACACGTTGCACACCGTCTTGCCGCGCAGCAGGGGCACCTTCTTGACGGCGCGGGCGCCGACTTCGAGGAAGGAGTCGGCGGTGTCGAGGATTTCGGTCAGCAGCTCACGGGGCAGGCCGTCGAGCGAGAGGAAGTGGCGCAGCTGGCCCTGGTCGTTGAGCTGCAGCGGGCGCTTGGCGTTCGGCATGGGGCGGGCCCTGGGGGTCGGGTTTTCAGGAGGCGGCGAGGACCTGGCGCTCGAGTGCGAGCGGCGCGGGGCCGAGCAATTTTACCCGCTCGTGGGTGGCCAGGGACAGGGTGGCGCCGACCACGTCGGGGCGGATCGGCAGCTCCCGGGCGTTGAGGTCCAGCAGGCAGACCAGGGTCACGCTGGCCGGGCGGCCGTAGTCGAACAGTTCGTTGAGGGCGGCGCGCACGGTGCGCCCGCTCATCAGTACGTCATCGATCAGCACCAGGTGCTGGCCTTCGATCTCGAAGGGCAGCTCGGACGGCTGCACCTGGGGATGCAGGCCGTTCTGGGTGAAGTCGTCGCGGTAGAAGGAGACGTCGAGCACGCCCATGGCGTCGTCGCGGCCCAGGGCTTCCATCAGGGCCTGGGCGACCCAGACGCCGCCGGTGCGGATGCCGACGAAGCGCGGTGTGTCGATGTGCCGGGCCGCCAGGTGGTCGGTCAGGGCGCGGGCCATCTGCGGCAGCAGTTCGGCCGGGTTGGGCAGTGTCATGGGCGTTCCTCGCTAGTCGTGTCCGGGGTGCTCGGCCAGCCAGCCTTCCAGCAGCAGGGCGGCGGCCAGGGCGTCCACCGGGCGCTCGCGGTAGCCGCCGCGCTGGCCCTGCGCCAGGCGGTGGCCCTTGGCTTCGAAGGTGGTCAGGCGTTCATCGTGGGTGAAGACGGGCAGATTGAAGCGGCCATTGAGGCGCCGGCCGAACTTCTCGGCGCGCTCGCTCATCTCGCTGGGGGTGCCGTCCATGTTCAGTGGCAG
>NZ_LXJQ01000068.1:0-27878 GCF_001728925.1 Pseudomonas sp. 1D4 | reverse complement strand
ATAAAAAAACCCGCCGAGGCGGGTCTCTTAGTGATGGCTCATCGCTCTATGTCCGTTCGACAGAACGGGCATTTGGTTGCTTGCGGCAAGATCATCTCAGCGCAGGCCGGACATGGCACCCGCTTCGGCTTCAACTTGAACAGGGAGAACCCCTGTTTGGGTGAGCCGTACTGCCTCAAGCCTTCACTGATCTGTGACGGCCCCCGCCCAGCAATACGGTCAAATCCGCGCAAGAACGCGATAGCCAGCACCACAACGATGATGGTTACGAACAGCTCCATGGCAATCTCCCTTTCGACCACGCGGCCAATGTAGCAGATGCCATGGATGCGATCAGTCCTTGTTCTCGATTTCCCAATGCCAGATTGCGGCTTCGTCGAGGTCGAAGATCTGCGGGTCGGGCAGCATCGTGATCTGCACCGGGACGGTGCCGAACTCCTGCCCCGGGTTGAGGGGGATGCCGCCGTTGAGGGCGATCTTGCAGTAACGGCCGACGATGCGGCGCAGCTCCTGGTCGCCCGCCTCGTTACGCTGCGGCAGCATGACCCGGTAGAACCGCTGCCCGGTGACGAACGGTTTGACCAAGTCCACAGTCGGGTAGCTGTAACTCGCCTTGATGGGCAGCTTCTTATCGGTGCCGCTGACAGCGCCGATTGCGGTGGCCAGGGGGCCACCCGGCAGAATCCGCAGACCGCCCGGCACCGCCGCCCAGTCGATGTTCTTGGTGTAGGTCGTTGCGCCGTCGGCGCTGGTGACCTCGGTCACGTCGAGGGTCAGCTTGTCGAGCTTGATGACGCGCCCGACGCGGGCATCGTGCTCCTCGTCGGTGACCGTGCCCTGGGGGACGCGCTCGACGCTGCCATACATGGCGATGGCGGCGGCCTGGGCGCTGAACGAGACGGCCTCGCCACTGATGACCATCTGGCTGGTGGACGTGACCTGGTCCAGCGGCGGCAGGCCGGGACGCCGGGGGTCCGGAATGGTCGATTCGTTGGTGGTCGGCTCGGCCGACAGGTTCTGCAGGATGAAAACCTCTTCGAAGTCCCACCCAGGATAGAGCGCCACCAGCAGCGGGCCCCGGAACATTTGCGTGTTGAGCATGATTGGCTCCTCGGCCTGCGGCCGGTCAGTTGTAGGTTTCGACGTAGCTGACGCCGATGTTGATCAGCAGCGAGACGGCGGCCACGCCGTTGTGGGCGCCGTCCACCACCTCGCTGCTCTGGTCTTCCTCGACCAGGCCGGGCATTTGTTGCTCAGGGTCCGTCTGGCCGAAACCGAGGGCCCGGAGTACCTCCACCTCGGCCAGGTCCAGGTCGTCGTCCGTGACGGTGACGGGAAATACGATCTCGACCTGGTAGGCACGCACGCGGGCGCCCTGCAGGCTGGCCACTCCGGTCAGCTGGTCGACGCCTCGCCGGAGGATTGCGAAGGGGCGCGGGGCCTTGTCCGGGATCTTCTCGCGGGCGTACACCCGCTTGAGTTCGAGGGCGTAGCCGTTGCCGGGGTTGATGGCGCGCAGGCGCTCCAGCACCTGCTCGCGCCGTTTGCTGGCGTTGGTCATCAGGCTCTTCCTGTGCGGATCAGCTCGCGGCGGATGCGGCGCTCGACCTCCTGCTGGAGGAAAGCATTCACCCAGCGCACCGCCTTGGGGGTAGTCAGTTGGCGGAACCAGTAGGCGACGCTCGGCCCCTGGGCGTTCTGCAGGGCGCGCCGGTAGGTGTAGGACGTGACCTGCGGGTTACGCGCACCAGGCCCGACCGAACGTGCCCGGCTGCTGCGGGTGGACAGCGGCTGCCGCTTGTCCCCGGCGGGGTTGACGAAGCCGGCGGCAATCTTTCGGCCGCCCGGCCCCATCACCCACACACGGGCTCGGGTCGGGCTGATGGGGTCGAACCCCCAGCGCTTGTACTGGATCACCTCCACGCCGGAGCTGGAGGGGATGATTCGGGCATTCAGACGCCGACTGCGAGCCCGCTTGATCACCAGGCGCTTGCGCACGGACGCCCCCTTGAACGCCACGCCCAGGGGCTGGACGTACAGGGTTTTCCGCGCCTCGGTGGCGGTGGTGTTGAGCGCGCCCCGCAGGACACGCTCGAAACCGTTCTTGATGCCCTCCAGCCGCGCCCGCGCCTGCTGCTCGCCCTGGAGCGATACGGCCAGCCTCATGACTCAGCCTCCAGCCACAGGCCGCGCACCACGCCGTCATCCCTCTCTTTCGCCAGGGACAGGACGGTATAGCGCACGCCGTCCGCCTCCAGTTGGTCCCCCTCCTCCACCCGACCGGCCTCGATCAGCGCCACCTCGGCATAGGTCCGCAGGACAGGCGCCTGGTCGTACTGGGCATTGAGGAAGGGCACGTCGAAGGCGAGGAACACCCGGCAACAGCGCGGGGCCAGGCCCTCGCGCTGGACGGTGGCGGGGATGCCCACGAACTCCTCGCAGCTCATGGCCAGCTCGGCACGGTCGCCGCGAAAGTCGCGGGCACTGGTGATGCGGAGCAGGCGCGCCCCATGCACCAGATAGCGCCCCTGCTGCAGCTCGGCGCTCCAGCGTGCTCGCACGTCCACCAATGCCGGCACCCGCAGGCCCGAGGCGGCGGGCACGTCGCCGGCATCCTTGGTGCGGATGCTCATGGCTCGGCAGCCATGGGCGCGGACCTCCATGTCCTGGGTCAGGGACAGTACCCGGACCCGGTGTCGCAGTTGTCCAGCTCGCATGTCAGAACCTCGGCGGCACGGTGATTTCGGACAGCATGCTGTCCAGGTAGGTGGCCGGCAGTTGGGTCAGGATGGTTCCGACCACCAGGGTTTCCCGGTTCTCGTTCGCCGTGGCGGCATGCATCAGCAACCACAGCCGCACCGAGGGGTGGGCGTCCAGGTCGAGCCCGCCCCGGTAACGGATCTGCAGCCGACCGGGAGGCCGGCCTGCAGGGAAGTGCAAGAAGCTCTCCCGCTGCCCCTGCTCCAGCCGCGTAGCGACGGTGAGCGGCAGGGCGCTGCCGTCGGCCTGCAGTTGGGCCACCTCCAGCACCTGGGCGGCCTGCCCGACATCGAGCGGGTGACCGGAGCCATAGGACTCCGGCCACTCTTCGACGTACTCAGCCGGACGGATTGCCGCGCCCGTGCGCTCCTCTGCCTGCGCGATGACGCCGGGAATGATGACGCCCTCAATCAGCGGCTTCTCCAGGTCCTCCGGCTCGATGCGGCAGTGCCGCGCCACGTCCTCCAGGGTCACCCCTGGAGGCTCTACGTAGGCAATCCGGCGGGCCATGGTCAGGGCTTCTCGTCGTCAGCGCCGTCGTCAGGGTCGGCGCCGCCTGCGCCCTCGCCGGGCGGAGGGGTGGGAATGTCGTCACCATCGCCACCCTCATCGCCCGGGCCGGGCGGCGTGGGCTCCGTCTCCGGCTTGGCGTTCTTGCCGCCCTTGCCGCCGCCCTTGCTCGCCGCCGGCCGGCCGGAGCGGTTGCCGGTGGCGCTGCCAGCTCCTGCCGTCAGCTCCAGCACGCCGGCCGAGGCCAGCTTTTCCGCATCTGCCTCGGGCAGTCGCGTCTCATCACCACAGAAAAACGGGCTCCAGGCGCGCAGGAAGCGCACCGCTACTTTGTCGCTCATGGGTTCACCTTCCAGTCATGAGCCCCGCCCGGCCGGGCGGGGCGGTGGGTTTACATGTTTTTGCCCCAAGTCACCTTGGTCGCTACCACGATCAGCTCGGCGTGGCGGGGGCCGAAGTCATGCTTGGCGATCACGCGGACCAGGGACTGGTCGCGCTGGAAGGCGCTGACGGTGTTGCCGCCCGCGTCCTTGTAGGTGGCTTCCTTGCTGAAGTCGATGACCAGATCCATGTCCTCGCCGATCATCATGTCGGCGAAGTTCACGAAGTAGATCTCGGACTCGTCGCCGGCAGCGCCGAGGGTGACGGGGATCTGAGCGCTCAACCCCACCGGGTAGCCCTTGAACATCCCCGCGTCGATCTCGGGATAGGCCTTGTTGCCGTTGCCATCGCGCTGGGCTTGCAGCCAGCGCAGGCTGCGCGGGTGCATCAGCCAGCCGCAGCCGTTCAGCTCGGCGTTCGCCGTTTCGACGCGGAGCATCATGCCGCCCAGGAACAGGTCGAGCTGCTGCAGACTGGGGCTGGCAGGCGCCTCGATCACGTTGGAGGCCGGGGCCCAGTAGCGCAGGCCCTTGGGCAGCTTGCCGGCACCGCCATCGGAACGGATGAAGTGCAGGTCTTCCGACAGCCCCATGCTGGTGAACAGGTCATTGGCGACCAACTGGTCGACGCGAGGGTTGACGCCCGCGTTGCGGATCAGGTCGTTGGAGATGGGCACCAGGGCGGTGGCCTTCTTGCCGGACAGCTGGGTGTCCCCGAACGTCATGCCGGTCACCGGGATGTCTTCCTCGGTGCCGATATAGGTGACCAGGGTGTTGCCGGTGATTCGCGGCATGGTGAGGTTGCCGTTGTTCAGCGGCAAGCTGCGCACGCCCATCTTGCGGACGACCGACTTGGGGCGCAGCGCCTCGATCACCTCGGTGGAGAAGTTCTCCGGCACCAGGACGCCGCCCGCGCCCGGGGTCACGGTGGACAGGGCCATCTGCACGCCCTGGTCGAATCCGCCCGCCTTGGCCAGCTCAGCCGCCTGCGCTTGGTTGCCCTGGGCCTGGGCCAGCAGGCGCACCATCTGTGCCATGCCGGCACCGGCCAACGGCTTGCCGTAGGGGCCTTCGATGCGGCCGGCCGGCGGCGATTGAATGCCGGCGGCGCTTTCATTCAGCGGCACCGCTGCCGCAGCGGCGGCACGCTCGGCCATCTCGGCGCGGGAAATCTTGTCGGTGAGGGCGTTGAACTGGGCTTCCAGCTCGGTGAACTGGGCCAGCTGCTCGGTGGTGAGCGCGCCGCCACCGGCCTCGATCTTGGCCAGGGTCTGGAGCTTTTCGTTCAGCTCGGCGCGTTCGCTACGCAGTTTGAGTACGAGGGACATTGCTTGCCTCCTAGGCATGAAAAAGCCCGCACAGGGCAGGCTCGGTTGACTGCCGCGAACGCGGTCAGAGTTGGGTTTGAATCGCCAGGGCCGCAGCCCGGACGCTGACGCGGCCACCGGGTCGGGCGGCGCGCGCCTCTGCTACAGCACGGGACAGCCCGTCGACGGCGTCCTGGGGGCTCTGCAGCCGGTCGGCCAAGCCGGCGTCGATGGCCTTGGCACCACGGAACAGGCCGGCCTCGGTTGCGCGGACCTGGGCCGGGGAAAGGCCCCGATACTCAGCCACCGCGCTGACGAACAGCTCATAGCTTTCCTGCACCAGGTCGTTGAGCACCTGCAGGGATTGCTCGCTCAGGGGCTCATGGGGGCTCAGGTCGTTCTTGTGAGCCCCGGCATAGACGGTGGTGACCTTGACGCCGGCCTGTTCCTCCATCCGTGAGCGATCCATGTGACTGGCGATGACACCGATGGAGCCGACGCCGGAGGTCTGGCTGACGACCAGCTCGCTGCAGGCGCTGCCCAGCAGGTAGCCCCCGCTGTAGGCCATGAAGTTCACCAGGCCGGTGATGGGCTTGACCTGGCTCATGGCGCGGATGTCGGCCGCCATCTCGAACGCCCCGACGGCAGCACCGCCCGGGCTGTCGATATCCAGCACGATGCGCTCGACCATGGGGTCGTCCACCGCTTGGCGCAGTGAGGCCCGCAGGCCCTCATAGCTGGTCATGGTCTCGCAGGCGTTGATGTGGCTGCCCCGGCTCACCAGCACGCCATGCACGGGGATCACTTCCACCCCGGTGCGTGCGATGGTGGCGCGGCGCTGTTCCTGCAGCCGCGCCTCCATGGAGACGTAGCTGTCATCGTCGTCCCACAGGCCGACCGTGCCGGGGGCCGGGCCGATGTTGATGATGTTTAGGCTCATGGCCTGGTTGGCCCAGCGGACGCCCAGGTCCAGCATGTCGGGCGTCACCAGCAGCGGCTGATTGAACAGCAGGCTGGAGGCTCTGAGGTGTCGTTTCATTGCTGCAGCATCCTCGCAATCTCGGCCTGCTGCAGCTCCAGCTGCGCACGCACGTTGGGGTTGTTGGGGTCGGGGATCTTCGATGCATCCACCATATTCAGGGGCTGCAGGTAGGTGTCGCCGGCCTGCACCGGGGGCATGTTCTCCAGCCGCCGAATGTCGTTGACCGACAGCCACCCCCACTGCCTGCCGATGGCATAGGCCTCATAACGGGACTTCTGGTCACCGCGCAGCAGGCCGGACAGGTTGAACTCGATGAAGTAGTCGCGCCTGTCCTGGGGCAGCAAGAAGTCCCGCATCATTGCCTGTTCGTGGCGCTTGGCCCACGGCAGCAGGCCGAAGACCACGAACTGGATCAGCAGCTGCTCGATGCTGTTGTAATTGGCCTTCTCCAGGTCGTTGACCATGGGCAGCGGCACCTTGTAGATCCGCGCCACGTCGGTGCCGGTGAGCTTCAACAGGTTCACGATCTCGGCGTCGGCGTGGGTCATGGTGACCGGCTTGAACGTCATGCCCTCTTGCAGCAATGCGACCTTGCGGGCGTTGTCGACTCCCGAGAACTTCTCGCCCCACTGGCCGACGATGCGGTCGATGGTGCCCTGGTCCTTGATGGGCGCCGCCTCGAGGGGGCGCTCGATGACGCCCGCGACCGACACGCCGTTGGCGAACGACTTGCCGGTGTAGCGCTGGATCGCCTGCGCCATGCCCACCGTTTCGGCATGCAGCTCGATGGGCGACAGGCCGGTGTAGTGGTTGAGCGAATGCCACCGGACGTGGTGGATGTGGCGAGCGGGCAGCGGCTCGGAGGCGCCTATGCGGTAGTACGGCAACAGGTCCGCCCCCTTGAGCACCTGGACCTTGTCGTGATCCAGGGGCCAGAGCGCGGTGATGTTCCCATCCTCCCGCCGCTCGACCAGGTTGTAACCGTTGCCGCGCAGGCCGGCGGCGACCTGCAGGCACTCCATTCGCTCATACGGGGTCTGAAACCCGTTCGGGGCGTAGCGCAGCACGTCATAGGCCGGGTGGTTCACGGCTGACTCACGCTGGCCGTTCTGGCCTCGCCGGTACAGTTCGAGGGGCAGTTGCCCCAGTGACTCGGCGTACAGCGTGACGCAGTTCTGCAGCACCGGCACGCCCAGGGCCGTCTCGGGGGTGACCCGGACGCCGGCGCTGTTGCGACCGCCACCGAGCTGGCCACGCCAGAAGCCGCTATCAGCGGCCACCAGGTTGCCCTCGCGCTTGCCGGTCAGTGAGGAAAAGAACATGGGTCAACCTCCCTTGAGCCGGGCGGCGGCCTGGTCCGCGAGCCGGGCCCAGGCCAGCAGCCCAACCCCAGCCACGACGCAGGCAGCCGGGGGGCTCCACTGCGCCACGCCGGCCACCACCAGGCCGAAGCCCAGCAGGCCAGCCAGCCAGGACGCAATGACCATTGCGAGTCTCATATGCCGACCCCTTGTTTGTCGTAGATGGAATCACCGGCATCAGGCGGCGCGGAGCCGCTGACACCCGTGGCGATGACCGCCGCGACGATGCCGTCGATGCGGCCGTTTGAACGCGCCTTGTCCACTTTGCGGTTGTTGGCCGGGTCGGACGTGGTCACCGCGTTGGCGGCGCACATGGTCATCACCGGGTTGCCGTCGTGGCGCAGGGTCTCGACCAGCTCTAGCGCATCGGGCTCCAGCTGGAATTCCTCGCTGCTGCCGCCTTCGCCGTCGCCCTCGGGCCGGGTGGGCATGCCCAGCAGCCGACGCTCGAACTCGTCCACGGCCGGCCCCATGCTCTGGTAGCCCTGGCCGAACGAGACCAGCTCGGGCAGCACAATGTCGTGCTCGATCATCAGCTGCTTGAGGTCTTCGATACGCCAGCGGTCATAACCGATCCGAACCACGTCGAAGTAGCTGCAGATCGTCTGCAGGCGCCGCAGGACGTGGAGCTTGCTGATGGCCCGCCCTGGGGTGGTTTCGAGATGCCGCTGCTCGATCCAGACCCGATAGGGCACCCGGTCCTGGCGCTCGCGCGCTTCCAGGTCGTGGTCCGGCATCCAGAAATACGGCAACAGCCGCCAGTGCGGGTCGGCCTCGGTCGGGTAGAACAGCAGCACGAACGACGTCAGGTCGGTGGTACTGGACAGGTCGAGGCCAGCCACGCACGGGCGATTCCGTAGAACCCGCATCAGCACCGGCTCCGTAGCCCCCAGCCAGACGTCGCCGCCGATCCAGGGATTCTCTGCCGCCGTCCACTCGCAGAAATTCAGGCGCCGCACCACCGCCTCTTTCGAGGGGATGCCGCGTGCGCCCAGCACCTGCTCGCGCAGGTAGTTGCGCCCGGGGATACCATCGGTGCGGCCCTCGGGGATGTAGTCCAGCGAGGGGTTTACCTTGGGCCAACAGGCCTCGCTTTTGAAGGGGTCGTCCCCCTCGTCGAGCGAGCAGATGAACGCGAAGAAGGTGTCGTCCTCGACGTCACCCCGGCAGACCCGCACGCCGTGCTCATGGTACTGGCCGGCGGTGCTGTTCTTGTCCGATCCGCTGTTCGTGATCATGGCGATCAGCGCACGGCGGCGGAACTTGGTGCCGGCGCGCATCATCTCGACGACGGCGTTCGTCTTGTGTTCGTGGACCTCGTCGAGGAGGCCCATGTGCGGCCGTGGACCCGACTGGCCGTCGTCCGAGCTGATCGCCCGGAAAAAGCTGTTGGTGCGCGAGTAGAACAGGTTCCAGATCTTCTCATTGCGCCCGGACTGCTCAATGCGGGTGCGCAGCGAGGGCGACATATTCACCATGGCCACCGCGTCGCGGAACAGCACCATGGCCTGGTCCCGCTTGGTGGCGGCCGCGTAGATCTCAGCGCGCATCTCGCCGTCCGATACCAGGCCGTAGAGGCCGATGCCGGCAATCAGGGGCGACTTGCCCGAGCCCTTGCCGGTCTCGATGTAGGCCAGCCGGAAGCGGCGCCGGCCGTCGTCGACATACCAGCCGAACAGACTGCCGATGACGAAGGCCTGCCAGGGCGCGAGCAGGAACGGCGCGCCCTCGTATTCGCCGCCGTTGAGGCGCAGCACGTCCTCGAAGAAGCCGATGGCGCGGCGCGCTTCCTCGGCCCTCCAGACCAGCCCACGCATGGGCCCCATGGCCAGGTCGTTGAGGTGTCGCTGGCAGGCGTTCCTGACATCGGGGCCGGCGATGATCTGCCCGGCCTGGACAGCGTGAACGAACGCCAGGACGCGGCAGTCAGCTGAAATATTGGTCGAGTGCGTCTCGGGGTTCATTGGGGAACAGCTCGCCTTGAGGCGCCAGGGCCTTCATGGCGCGGCGCGAGATGGGGGTGAAGCCGAAGGCCGCCCCCGCTTTGTTCGCGCGGGATTCGGCGTCGTTGGCCAGCTGACGCCAGACGCTCAGCTGCTTGGCGCCCGTTTTGAAGGTCTGGACGTCTCCCGCGTGATCCAGCTCGCTGTTCAGTTCGGCAATCTTCCGCCGGAACCGCACCCAGTCGCCCACCGCCTCGCAGTAGGTGGCCAGGGCCATCATGTCCAGCGTGCTGATCCAGCCCAGCGCTAGCAGGGCCTCGGTCACGCGGTCCCATTCCTGGGCGCCCTCCTCGGACAGAAAGTCGGGCTTTGGCGGCACCGCCACCGGCACCGCCGGCTGGCGCGCAGCTTCCATCAACGCCGCCATCCCTTGCTTGCTCGGGTCGCCCCGCAGGATGTGAACGGAAGCCGGAAGCGGCGAGCGGCCGGAGTTTGCATTCCCAGCCATAGTGATCCCTCCAGGTCTAACCCCCCCTCCCCATTTTTCCCGGCGTTGCGAACGCGGTTCCCCCCGTCGTTCGAGGCTGGGGCGGGCGGAAGTTTTTTACCCCCCCCTACCCCCTCGGGGGCGGGCGGTTCCAGTGGTGGCCGGGGTCGACCGGGCGCCCCTCGACGGTGCAGCCCGGGACCCGGCCGGTCTTCTCCATCCTCTGCTTGATGGAGTCGTGGCAGTGCCGGCACAGCGGCTGCCAGTTGGCGCGATCCCAGAACAGGCGCCATGCGGCAGCGATGCGCTCGGCATCGCCACTTCGCCGGGCATCGCCCAAGCGGTGCGCGACCTTGTGGTCAACCACCACCGCCGGCACGTTCCGCCCCTGCTCCAGGCAGAAACAGCACAGCGGGTGGTGGCGCAGGAAGTCGGCGCGGGCCAGCTTCCACCGATGGCCGTAGCCCTTGGCGGCCGAACTCAGCGGGCGGGGCTTAGCCTTCACCCTTCACCGCCCCGCGCAGCTCGCGGATCAGCTCCAGCAGGGAGCGGCCCTTGCTCGCCTCGGTGTAGGCGAACCAGCCTCGCACCGAGACCCAGGCGGGCAGGCCGCACACGAACACCACCGCGCCCAGGCCGAGCAGGCCTATGTCGTCGTTGATCCAGTGGCCGATATCCAGCCAGCGGATCACGAACGCGCCACCCAGCAGGCTGGCCACTACGGTGCTGATCAGCGCCACGGTGAACTCGCGGGCGGTGCGCGGCAGGGTCATGGCCATCACTACGACGGCGACGGCCACGGTAGCGAACGCCCCGAGGGCGCCCAACTTGTACAGGGCCAGGCCGCCAACAGCTGTGGTAGCTGGCTCCGTCATGATTGCTTTCCTCATCGCTCTGCCCTCGTCGGGCCAAAAAGAAACCCCGCCGAGGCGGGGCTATGGGAGTGCCCGTCCGTGGGCGGGCGCCGCTGACCAGGGTGGGGAACCCCACGGCGCCGAAAACAAAAAACCCGGCGCGGTGGCCGGGTTTGGCGAAGTGCCCTTGAGCGGACTTCTTCGAAGATGCGGGATTTATACCCCCTGATTCCGGTGGCAACAATGGGTCATGGCTGCCACCAGCGAAAGAACCCTACTCGGTCCGGGAGTGATCCCGGAAAGATCGGCGCATTATCCTTACCCTGGCTACTGCGCCGCAGGCGCTCTGCCTCACCTGCCTAACCTCGAAAGAGGTTGGGCAGCACCTGACCCCGCATATTCTCTAGTGTTCCCCACTTACCCCACGTCATAGGGAAAAATTAATAAATGTGCGAGCGCCCGCGAGCGCACGCTAGCGCGTGGGTACGCGCGCCCTGTGTGCGCATTACGCGGGAGTCGGCAGAAGTGGGGGACGTGGGACACGCCACAGCCTGCGCGGCCTGTAGCGTGATCCACCTCCGAAACAGGTTGGCCATGTGGGGCACAGACGAAAAAGCGCGCCTCATGCGGCGCGCTTCCGAAATCGATTGACCAAGTGCTGCTCCAGAGACACATGCGCCTGGTGCAACCGCTCGTAGTATTGCGTTCGACCGCAGCCACAGGCCTGCCATCGCTGCCTGTCGGTGCTGTCGTAGTTGGTGTAATGCTCAATGACCACCTGTCGCTCCCTATCAGCGAGATGCTTGTTCACCAACAGCTCGATCTCGGCAGCCTCATCCAACAGGACGCGGCTCCCTCGCGTGCTACGGATCAGCACCCCCTGGGACTGGATCAGGGTAGCAAGAACGCTGCCCCCCGATCCAGCCGCAATCGGCGCATCCCCCTCGGGCGGGTGCAGCTCGGCCGCCCACAGCTTCAACGCCTCGTCGATGTATCGAATCATACGACCGGCCCCCGATCCGGCAGGGTCAACTGCCCGGTGCGCCAGCTGTCGGGGCGCATGTAGGAGTAGGGACGCACGCCGCCACGCCCCTGGGGTGCGCCACGCCGGCGGCGCCAGCCGAGGCGGTGCATCACCTGGCCGACGCGGGTTTGCTCGGGCTTGCCCCAGTGCCCCGGATCGAGGTTCAGCGCCTTCTCCAGCAGCACGTCGCTGGTGACCGACTCACAGGGGTTGCTCTCCAGCCAGGACACAATCCTGGGCTCCCAGGCATCGCCCTGGAAGCGGACGTCCTGCTCGGCCTCGAACATCGCGCGTTCGTCAGCCTGCGGCCACCAGGGCGTGCCATCCAGGTACAGCTGATAGGCCTCGGCCCACAGCTGGTCGCGTACAGCTCGCAACCCCTCCAGATCCACGCTCAGGCAGTCCACCGGCCAATAGCGGCGGTTGCCCGTCGGATCTTTCAGGTACTCGTCCTGGTTGGTCGTACCCGCGAAAACACACTGCCGTGGCAGGCTGATCGAACGCCGCCCATAGCTGGGCCGGAACACGTCCTTGCTGGCCCCGAAGAATTGCTTCGCCTTGGTTGACTCAGCTTTGTTGAAGGCGTCCAGCTCGCCCAGCTCGACGATCCACATGCCCTGGATCTGCTGATAGGCTTCTTTGTCACCGAGCGGGAACGGGGTATCCATGAACCACTCGCCACCCAGGATGCCCAGCGCCGTCGACTTGCCGCGCCCCTGCACCCCCTCCAGGATCAGCACGCAGTCCGCTTTGGCCCCGGGAACCATCACGCGGGCCACTGCCGACACCAGCCAGCGCATCCCCATGATGTCCGGGTAAGCCGGGTTATCGGCCAGCGCCCGAGCACCGAGGTAGGTCCGCAGCCAGGTCTGCACACGCGGCACCTTGTCCCACTCCAGGCCGGCCAGGTACTCGCGCACCGGGTGGTACTGGTTGTCATGGGCCACCACCTGCACCGCCTCCATCACCGTCACGGATTTGCAACGCAGGCCGTACTGCTCGGCCAGCCAGATCGAGGTGCGGGTGTCGTCGAGGTCGCTCCATTCCCCCGCTCGACCACCGTAGGGCGTGGCCCGGCGCTTCACCGTGCGGCAGCTGAACAGGTCTTCGGCTATCACCCCATTCCAACGGTCGTCGTTCTGCAGGATTAACTGCACGTTGACCGCGTGCGGCACCAGAGCACCCTGAGCCGTGCGATGCAAGGCCGCCCGCCAACCGCCATCAGCCGGCGGACGCACCACCGCCAGCACCTGGCGCCGGACCGCGTCCAGCCCCTCGGCAACGTGCAGGTCGTTGAAGTCGGTCGACTTCTCGGCGCGCTCGCCGGAGAACACCGGGAACACCACGCGGCCGCCCACCAGCTTGGCCGCGTTCTCGGCTTTCTCGATGCCCGGATTCCACGGCTCGCCCGCGTGGTTTTTCGTCTGCCAGTCATCGTCCGCACAGAACACGAACTGCCGGCCCGGGTAGCGCTCGCGCATCGCCTCGGCCACCGGGATCAGGTTGCCGGCAGTGAACGCCACCGCCACGCACAGCGACGTCGCCATGTGCAGGCTGGCGCCGGTGGCGTAGCCCTCGCAGATCAGCAGCGGGCAGCCCGGCTCCGGGTCCGGCCCCAACAGGTGGAACGCGCCCACCGGGTCCAGGCCGGCGGGCCAATAGCGTTTGGTGAGGCCATCGGCATCCGGGACGCCCATCAGCACCTGGAGGCCGACGATCTGGTCTCGCAGGTTGCGCATGGGCACCAGGGCGGTATCCGGTTTGCGGCCGAACTTGAGCCCCAGGGCCACGATCAATTTGCGCTCCAGGTAGCCACAGCGCCCCGTCTCCGGCAGCGCTTTCCACATGCCAGCAGCCCGGCGCGCGGCACCGGCCTGGCGGCGGGCAATGCGGTCCGCCTCGGCCGCCTTCTGGCGCTCGACCTGGGCCCTAATGACCTTGCGGTCTTCCTCGCTCATGCGCCCGCCGGCGGGCTTGAGCTTGTGGAACGCGCCCTTCTCGCCCTCGCGCCAGGACCCGAAGGCACCGGCGTAGAAGGCCTTGCCACCACTGAGGTGCTCATAGATCACATAGAACCCGGTGCGGGCCTTGCCCTTGTCGCCCTCGGCCCGGCAGCGGGTGCGCTGGCCGATGATCAGGGGCGTGTCCGGGTCCAGTCCGCCGGCCTGCAGCTGGGCCAGCAGGTCATCGAGCAATTCGTGGTTATTCATGGTCACCGTCCCCAATCAGCTCAACCTCAGGCAATTCCCCAGTCATCGCGACAACGCAGCGCGGGCTCAGTTTGCCGGTCTGAAAGTTCCTCACGTAGACGTTCAAACCCAAGGCCCTGCACCGCTCAACCCTCCCGAAGAATGTCCCGCGCCAGTGATTGACCCGAACGCGGCGACCGAGAAAGAGGTGATCCAATTCCGCCTTGATCTCCTCGGCAATGACGTCTCGTTTCCTGGTCAGCTCCACCAGGCGATCCAGTCTCTTATCCACGGCCATTCCCCTCTTCGCGTTCGTAGTAGCCCTGACACTCGAAGCACCGCACGCAGCCGCGCGAGGCCAAGGCGGCCAGGCGCTGGGCCGGGATCTCGGCGTCACAGTCGGCACAGGTTCCGGTCGTGACCACGGCGGGAGGCTGACGGCGGTTGGCTAGGGACTGTTCGAGGAACAGCTGGGCGCTATCGCTGCCCAGGTCTGCAAAGTCAGCCATGGTCGACCTCCGCGTCCTCGCGATGCTTCTTGCGCACCACGGCCCGGAGCTTGAAGACCGCCTGCACCAGACGAATGGTCAGCAGCTCGAACTCTTGCAGCTCGCGGTCGCTCAGGTTGTCGTCTTCAAGGCTGTTGCTCAGGTGCTTGGTCAGGTCGCCCTCACGGCTCAGCATGTCGCTGATACCCGCGAGCAGGCTGCGCGGTGTGTCCGTCTCGCTCAGTTCGGAGACGTCCACACCCACCCAGCCGATGGGGCTCAGGATGGCGTCGACGATCCGCTGATCGCGGGTCAGATCGAGGATCAGCTGCAGGTCGTCGATATTGACGCGGTGCCGGCTATTGGCCGGGGTCAGGCTCAGCTTGTGGTTGAGGGTGGTGGCGTTGCCGCCGTCGACGGCAGCGATGGCGGCGGCACCGCCGGGGTAGTCGCGCACTGCATGGTGCAGTGCCTGTGCCAAGGTCAACACCCTTTCACGGGCGCGCTCGGCGCTGGTTTGCCAGGCTCGGGCCATAGCAATACTCCTAAGCGTCAGGTGGTCATGGGCGGTCGACAGCCGACCGCATCCCCAGGCGGGGCCCGTGCTCCGCACAGACCCCGCCGCAACAGCCCGCCGCTGGTGGTGGCAGCAGCGGGCAACCCTGAGCATCCAGCCCAGGCCCGGCAGCATGGTGGTGGCATGCGCCGGCATTGAGGGCCAGCCAGTGGCAACTTCCGCAGAATGTTGCCAGTGACCCAGCCGCGACCGGTTGCTATAGTCGCGGCATGGCCCTCCCGTCAGGTGGTCCATAGCAACGGTCGTGAGGCCGCTGCAAAAGCCGTCGAATCTGTGGTGGAGACGTCGGCAACCTGAGCACTCGTGCTCAGGTACGGCCAAAGCATCTGCCTTGGCCGGGAAACAAGGCGCCTTAGGGCGCCTTTTTTCTAGGCGGCGGCCTGGCTCTCGTCCGGTACAGGGAACAGGTCAGGCAGATCAGGGCGCAGCTCATGCGCCTTAACCAGTCCGTTACAGGCGCGCACTACGGAAGGGACACGCTCAACCGGTACACCGCGCCGCTTCCACTGCGAAATCGCCATCGGCGAGATTCCCAGCGTTTGAGCGAGGGCCCGACCTCCGCCAGCCGCTTTGATGGCTCTATCAAGGGGTGCTTGGCTCATAAACATCTCACTATGATCGCAATCGCGAAATGCACATTAAGTTTATTTAACCGGAATGTCTAGCCCCTTAAACTGCGTGTTTATGAATGAATCCGGATCTCGTCTGCGCTCTCTCCTAAAGAAGCGAGACCTAACAGCCAAGGCCTTTGCCGACCTCATGCAGGTGGAGCCCCAGTACGTGAACAACTGGTTCCGTCGAGGCGTGCCGGCCGCACGCGCTTTCGCCATGGCAGACATACTCAAAGTCAGCCCACGCTGGCTGCTGGACGGCGAAGGCGAAGAGACGCCCCCTCTATCTGCAGGCGTGACACTCGAACCGCTAGAGCCGTGGGACGACAGCACACCACTGGAAGAGGATGAAGTTGAAGTGCCTCTGTACAAGGAAGTTGAGATATCCGGGGGCGCCGGCAGGACGGCCGTCATGCCGGTCCTGGGGCGTAAACTCAGGTTCTCCTACGCCACCCTGCGAGCGGCCGGGGTAGACCCGAGCAATGCCTTCTGCGCGCCACTCAACGGCAACAGCATGGAGCCGCTGATCATGGACGGAGCAACCATAGGCGTTGATCGAGGCACGACAAACATCGTCGACGGTGAGATTTACGCCTTGGAGCATGACGGCATGCTCCGGGCGAAGTATGTCTATCGCCTCCCCGGGGGCGGCCTACGCCTCAAGAGCTTCAATTCGGCAGAGCACCCTGACGAGTGTTATTCCCTTGCGGAAGTACAGGATCAAGGCATCGTCATTCTGGGCTGGGTGTTCTGGTGGTCCACCCTTCGCCGCCGTGCCAAACCGGGCCTGATAAACAGCAAATAAACATTTTGCGTTGACCCAACAATAAACCCAATGTTTAATTGCCTCGTCCCTCCACCACAGAGACGAGGCAAACCATGCAAACTACTCCCGCAACACTCCATGCCTTCCCCTCATGCAATGAGGATCGCCGCCTAGCATTGCGCCAAGCAGCCAAGCAGGCCGGCGTTCGCTACATCCCCTCGAAGAGCTTCTCTCTCAAGCCCGCAACCACTACCGGCCCTTTCGGAGGTGATGCGGCATGACACTTCCCATCCAATACGCCTTCGAAGGCCATGAAGTGCGCGTACTGATGATCCAGGGCGCTCCATGGTTCGTTGCCGCTGATGTGTGCGCAGCGCTCGCCCTACCGAACACCACCAAGGCTCTGGAGCGCCTCGACACTGACGAGCAAACCCTGATTTCAATTCAGGGTATTCACAGTGGTGCTGGAAATCCCAACGTAAACGCTGTCAACGAACCCGGCCTCTACAGCCTCGTCCTCGGCAGCCGCAAGCCCGAGGCCAAACGTTTCAAACGCTGGATAACGCACGAGGTGCTGCCTGCCATTCGCAAGCATGGCGCTTACGTCATGCCGACAGACAAAGCCGAGGATGACGTCACACCAATGTCGGCACATGTCGAAGCGGACCAGATCGTCAGTGCGGGCAGAGTCTTCCGAGCAATGTTCACCACTGCACGCTCTATGGGAATGGCGCGGCGCATGGCCGCCACTCGGGCAAACGCTTCTGCCTTGCGTTCAACGGGTGTCGATCTAGCGGCAGAGCTTGGCGCTGGCAACTGGCTTGCAGGACCCGACATCCCCACCTCCCAGCGGGACGAGTACGAGCTACAGGAGCGCGTGCGTGATCACCTGTCAAACAACAACTGGCCACAAGGGTTCACCAGTCAACAACTGATCGAAGCGCTCGAACTCACCTACGACAAGTCCACCCAAACCTCTATCGGTTTCTGCCTGAAGCTGCTCGGCTACTCCCGTGTGCGCCAATGCGCTGGCGCAAACGGCCTCCGCTCCTGGGTGTTTGTCATCAAACCCTATGCCCGTGAGCGGCTGGAGGCAGCAGCATGAAACCCACCACCGAAGAACTCGCACTGCAGCTGCTCGCCACCTGCATGTTGATCAACGCCCAGGGCATCTACCTGGCCACGCTCGACTACACGGGACACAACGTCTGGGTCTCTGTCGAACCTCGCGCGGGCCTCGACGAGGACGACGACGCACACCGCTACTCGGCAGCCCTGAACGCCTCCGATGCACCGGACTTCGACCACGCCCCCATCGAGGGGCTTGGCACCCTGACCGGCATGCTCAGCCAGCTGCAGGACTACCTGCAGAAGGAGGCGACCCCATGCGCCGCCTGACCCTTCGCACCGCCTCGGTGCTACTGCTGCGCCAACAACTGCGCCTGAATGGCCTGTTCAACCACAGCCTGCAGGCGCCCAACCGCGAAACCGTCTACGCCCAGGTCCGCATCGAGCAGGCCGGCGAGCAGGTCCAGGTCACTGCCCGCGTGGGTGGCACCTGCAGCACCCTCACGCTGGACCGCCAGCACGCCCGCAACGCCTTCACCGTGGCCCGCCTGCTGGAGGATGCCGCCAACGGCTGCCCGCTCGCTGGTCAGCCCGACACGACCGAGGGCGACCTGTGCAGCCGCGTCGAGCACACGCTGCGCCAGGCCGTGCGCCGTCGCGTGGGGGTGTACGTGCTGGACCTGGACGGCGCCGAGGTCAGCCTGACCCTGAGCCCGACCCCGGCCGGCACCCGCGCTGCCCTGCACCTGGCCGGCACCGTGGCGCACCTCCCGGTGCCCGAAGATGCCGGCTGCGCCTATGCCCTGCTCCACCAGCGCGTACAGCAGCTCGCCCACGACTACCACACCGCCCAGGCGGCATAGGGGGTAGCCATGGCACGCAGCTACGACCTGAAAGAAGCGGCCCAGCACCTGGGGCTGACCCGCCCCAAGCTGATCGCCGCCCTGCGCGAGCGCGACCTGCTGGGGTCGGATCGCCTGCCCCGGCACCCGGCCCGGGATGCGCTCTACCTCATCACCCGCGAGGGCTATTGGTTCCATCCGCGCCTCGGCAACCAGTACAGCCGGTCAACCCGCGTCACCGAGGCGGGCCTGCGCTGGCTGGAGCAGAAGCTGGACATCCAGCGCCCGCTTCCCGAGCCCAAGGCAGACCCGCGCGATGTCGCATAGCCCGTTCCTGGTGATCAACGGGGTGCCGGTCAACCCGACCCGCCCCCGTGGGTACGCCGCCGCCATCCTCCAGTTGCACACCCTGGAGGAGCGGCGCGCTGCCCTGGCCAGGGTGCCGGAGGATCTGCGCGAGCTGGTCCGCACCCATCTGCTGATCGCCTGGAACCACCCCCAACGCAACCCGTGAGAACACGACCATGGCACGAATCACTGATTACGCCCTGCTCGACAACGCCCTGCTGGCCCTGCTGCAGATGCCCCACGCCGAGCGCACCCGGGACCAGATCCGGGCGCACCTGGCCCTGGCCACCTCGGCCGCCGCCCTGGACCTGAGCGAGCCGAGCCCGCTGCAGCGCGAGCAGATGAAGCTCGCCAGCGCCTGCGCCCTGCTCGCCGCCTCACTGGGCGAGGGCTTCATCTACCGCGTGAACCTGCGCCTCGGGCCAGGCACCGAGGGCATCGAGCTGTTCGCGTCCGTCGAGAACAGCACCGCCAACCTCCGGTTTACCGGTTTCGGCCACACCGCCGCCGGCACCCTGGCCATGCTCCGGCAGGACGTCGACCAGCACGGCCGAGGCGTTGGCAGCCCGAGGGAGCGCCGCCCCCGGGAGGCCAACCGCAACCCGCTTCGCCTGCTGCCCCGTGAGGCTCGCCGCGCATGAGCAACCACGACCACCAGCAGCGCATCCGCCTGCAGGTCCAGCCCCGGCCGATCACCGTGGAATTGCTGTTCCGCATGTTCGGCTCTGTGCTGATCCCGGTGGAGGAAGCCCGCGACCGGTTCATGCCCTACATGAACAGCGAGACGTTCAAGGGGGTGCCGGGCAGCCCCCGCCTACCCATCCCGGTCACCACCCTGGAGGACGGCAACCGGGCGGTGCGCTTCTTCGAGATCCACCACCTCGCGGCCCACATCGAGCACCGCGCCGGCCTGGCCGACGCAGAGCTGGAGCGCGTGCTGCGCGAACACACCGAAACCACCTGACACCGCGACCGCTGCCACCACCAGCCGAGCGGACCCACCCAACGGGAGACCACCCCATGAGCATCACCCTGCAGATCGTCGCCGCCCTCGCCATCGCGGGCGCCGTGCTACTCGCGTTCTACGCCGGCTATCGCGCCGGCATGACCGACGGCCAGACCTCGGCCGAGATCGAGGCCGAGGAGCGCACCAAGGCCGCCGATGAACGAGCCCAGGCCGCCGAGCAGCGCGCGGCGCACTACTTCCAGGAAGCGTCCGCCGCCGAGACCAAGGCCAGCCGAGGCGAATTCGCTTTCCGCATGGTCATCGAGGAAGACCGCGACACCCTGAGCCAGGCCGCCGAGACGCTGGGCCTGGCCAGCGACACCTTTGCCGGGCTGCGCGCGCACGACAAGGCGAACACTGCCCGCCTGCTCGCCATGAACCTGGAGCGGATCAGACAGCGCAAGGTTGCCCAACACCCGGACACGATCCGCATGGACTTCCTGGAGCGCGCCCACACCGGGCGGGACTTCGAGGACCTGGCCATCTACGTGCCCGTGGGCGAGGAGTTCGACAGCGCCCGCACCCTGCGCGACGTGATCGACCACGCACAGGCCCGCCTGGCGGACCAGGAGCGTGCCGCATGAGCTGGATACTCACCCGCACCGGCCGCCGCGTGGATCTGCTGGACCCGTCCGCCTCCATGATCGAGCCCGCCGACATCGCCCAATCCCTCAGCATGCAATGCCGCTTCAACGGCCATACCCGCGCGTTCTACAGCGTGGCCCAGCACTGCTACCTGGTGGCCGACCTGGTGCCCGAGCAGTACCAACTGCAGGCGCTGCTGCACGACGCCACCGAGGCCTACGTGGGCGACCTGGTGAGCCCGCTCAAGGCCGTGCTGCCGGAGTTCCGCCAGATCGAGAGCCGCATCTGGCACGCCATCTGCCACCGGTTCGACATCGAGCCCGACGCCCCGCCGTGCATCCACGACGCCGACCTGATCGCGCTGGCCACCGAGCGCCGCGACCTCATGCCGGACCACCCTGACCCGTGGGCCTGCCTGGTCGGCACCCAGCCGGCCGCATTCCGCATCCGGCCCTGGACCCAGCCCGAGGCGGCCCAGTTCTATTTCGACCGCCTCATGCAACTGCTGGCCACCACTCACCGCGCGAGGGCTGCAGCATGAGCCGGGTAGAACTTCGCACAGACGACTTCGAGCATGAGCGCCCGCTGTTTGAAGCCTGGTACAGCGAGGGAGGGAAGTTCCCCCGTGCGACCGAGCGCGGCAGCGGAGGGGAGTACCTGCTGCAGCAAGCCCATACATCCTGGAGCGGCTGGAAGGCACGCGCCGCGCTCTGCGCCTCGCCTACTGCGGGGGTGCCGGATGCCCAATCGTTCCAGGCCGCATTCCTCACGAAGCGCGTATGGGACCTGGCTGCGGAACTTGAGGCGCTTATCGCCGCCACCCCTCTTGCATCCGGCCAGCTGAATGCCGCCGCCCGCGACGTACTGGCCGAGCGCCGCCGCCAGGTCGAGGCCGAGCAATGGACGCCCAAGCATGACGACAGGTATCGGCACGGGCAGCTAGCCCTGGCGGCAGCGTGCTACGCGGCAGCCGCACCCATGGATAACGTTCTGCACGGCGATAGCGGGCAGATCGAGAACGTGAAACCTGCGATGCCCAGCGCCTGGCCATGGGCCGGTGCCTGGTGGAAGCCCGGCACCGCGCGGCAGAACCTCGTCAAAGCCGGCGCCCTGATCCTGGCCGAGATCGAGCGACTGGACCGGGCCACCGCCACCGGCTTGCCCGAAGGGCGGTCGTCCGAAGCCGAGGAGTCGCAGCCATGACCCTCGCCACCCACAGCACCCAAGCCCCAGCCGCGCGACAGCGCGGCGGCGGCCCCGCTCAGATCGAACAGGTGAACGCCATGACCATCGGCCGCCAACCGCTGCCCGAGGGTGGCGAGATAAAGAGCCTCTGCCGCGCAGCGGCAGGCATCATCCACACCCTTTCCGCCAGCACCGAAGCCCGCGTATACCCCACGGACCGCGTGCGCGGGGCGCAGAAAATGGAACCCCGCTCCGCTAACCACCCTTCCCCCGCCGCGCAGCCTGTTAAGGGGTATAAGCGCCCCCAGCTGCCCAAGGCCGACCGCACCTTCCCGACCCGTCGCACCCTGGAAACGCTCGCGCGCGCCTTCTACGGGCTCCAGCCGAGCGACGACAACCAGGCACGATGCTCGGCCGCCCACTGCCGCCGCCTGCGCCTGCTGGACCCGTTCAACGCCCTAACCGACCTGGGTCTGCAGGTGCTCTGCACGCACGCGAACGAGCGTCGTCATCGAGCAGGGAGGGCTGCAGCATGACCTGTGCTATCGACTTTGGATCAATCTGCAGCGGGATCGAAGCGGCGTCAGTTGCCTGGGAGTGCCTGGGCTTTGAGGCTCGCTGGTTCGCTGAGATCGAGCCCTTCCCTTCTGCTGTGCTGGCTCACCGCTGGCCGGCCGTTCCCAACCTGGGCGACATGACCAAGCTGGCCCGCGAGGTTCTGCAGGGCATCATCGCCGCGCCACTGATCCTTGTCGGCGGCACTCCATGCCAGGATTTCTCGGTCGCTGGCATGCGCAAAGGCCTGGCCGGCGAGCGCGGCGCACTCACCATAAAATTCGTGGAGCTTGCAGATGCAATTGACCATGTTCGCCCCGCTGGAGACGAGTGCGTCGTCGTGTGGGAAAACGTCCCCGGTGTCCTCTCCGACAAGGGCAACGCGTTCGGGTGCTTCCTCGGCGCCCTGGTGGGCGAATCCGATGCGCTCCAGCCGACAGGGCGAAAATGGACGAACGCTGGTTGTGTGTATGGACCCCGCAGAGCAGCCGCATGGCGGGTGCTGGATGCCCAATATTTCGGCCTGGCCCAACGACGCCGCCGTGTGTTCGTTGTCGCAAGTGCTCGAAACGGATTCGATCCCGCAGCGGTACTTTTTGAGTCAGGCGGCGTGCGCCGGGATACTGCGCCGAGCCGAGGCGCGCGGCAAGAGGCTGCCGGAAGCGCTTCTCATGGCACTCAAGGCCGCTGCGGAAACCCAAGACAACAGGAAGAAGGGCGGCCCTCCCCCAAAGCATTTGGTGGTGGAAAGAACTGCAACCCAACTGACGTAAGTACAGCAATCACAGCGCACCCCGGCGGGCGCTATGACCTAGATGCAGAGACATTCGTCGTAGCTGCCACGCTCACCTCGGCCCATGCGAAGAACGGCGGCATACCAGCTGGCAATGATTGCACCCCTGCCAATTTGATCGTTGGGGCACTAACAGCCTCCTCTTACAACGGCGGAGCGGGAGGCAGACCGGAGGGAGCCGCTGCAGGCCACTTCATCGTCGCAGGCACGCTTAATGCGAACGCCAAAGCAGCGGGCAGCGCCACCCAGCAGGATGCCGAGTCAGGTCTGCTCGTTGTCCACGGCACGCAAGATCCCTGCATACAGCACAACCAAGCACACACCCTAGGCAGAAACAACGGCCAGGAGAACGCCGTTTTTGCCATCCAGGCCACCGCCCTACGCACCAACCCTACAAGCGGCCCGGATGGCGTGGGCGTCCAAGCCGAACACGCCTACACCCTGGAAGCGCGTGCCGAAGTGCAGGCAGTAAACGCAGCCGCCGCTGTACGCCGCCTTACTCCACGCGAATGCGAGCGCCTGCAAGGCTTCCCCGACGACTACACGTTGATTCCTTGGCGCGGAAAGCCGGCGGAAGAATGCCCAGACGGGCCGCGTTACAAGGCCATCGGCAACAGCAAAGCCATCCCAGTAGTTCGGTGGATAGGCCGCCGACTCAAGCAACACCTGGCGGCAACGGCACAGACGAGGGCTGCAGCATGAGCAATCCGAAGTGGGTTTTGATCAAGAAGGCGGCCGAGCTGACCGGGTACTCAGAGGATGCCATCAGGCACAAGGTGAAGGACGGCACATGGCCGCAAGGGAGGATCTGGAGGAAGGCTCCAGACAATAGGATCTGTATCAACCTGCAGGAGGTAGACCGGTGGATCGAGAGTTCGCCCCAGGAAGCGGCATAGAGAAGGAGCTGGCGAAGCACCCGGGCGTCGAGATCCACGGGAAGTCCCTGCGCATCGTGTTCATGTGGCGCCGCCGGCGCTGCAGGGAGACGCTGGGACTACCCATCACGAAGGCCAACATCAAGCACGCCGCCCAATTACGGGCGGCGGTTCTTCATGACATCAAGGTCGGCACCTTCGACTACGCCCAGCGCTTCCCCAACAGCAGGCAGGCCCCCAACTACAGCAACACCCGGGACGAGCGCCTGCAGGCGCTGCTGGCCCGGTACAAGCCGCTCAAAGCCCTCGACATCACCGAGGAGACGGAAGCCCGGTACGCCATCGCCCTGGACATCTGCATCGAGATGCTGGGCGGCGAGCGCCTGGTTAGCATCATCCTGCCCGAGGACATCCAGAAGCTGCGCGGGGATCTGATCGCCACCCGCGCGACCTCCACCGTCAACCACTACCTGGCAACCCTGGCGGGGTTCCTGGGCTGGTGCGAGTCGAACGGATATTGCCGCAAGGGGCTGGCCAGCGCCTGCACTCGGTTCGAGATGACCGAGCGCGACCCTGACCCACTGACGAAAGCCGAGCTGACCGCCCTGCAGGACAAGGGCTGCCTGCACCCGATGGACCGCGCCGCGATCACCCTGGCCGTCTACACCGGCCTACGCCCGGGCGAGCTGTGCGCCCTGGCCAGGGAGGACATCAACCTGGAGCGGGGAATGATCCAGGTACGCCGCTCGATCACCGCCGGCGGGCAGTTCAAGCCGCCGAAGAACGGGCGCCCCCGTAACGTCATGCTGCTCCCGCCGGCCGTCGAGGCGTGCCAGCAGCTGCTCGCCATGCAATCGCCCGTCGAGGCGCAGACAGTCACGGTACAACTGAATCGGCATGAGTCCACCGAAGAAGTGGTCACGCCCCTCATTTCGCCGCTGGTCCAGGCGCGGAAGCGGCGCGTGAACATCTGGTTCAACCCGTCGTCCTGGAACACCAAATGGTCCAACATCCAGCGCCGCGCCAAGATCCGCCCGCGCCGCCCGTACCAGACTCGCCATACCTACGCCTGCTGGTGTCTGGTGGCGCGTGGTAACCTCGCGTTCATCGCAAAGCAGATGGGCCATAGAGACTTCACCATGCTGGTCAAGGTGTACGCCGCGTGGATGGAAGACGAGTCCCCGAACGAGCTGCAGCACATATGGGCAGGAATGAATAAGGCCCAATGATTTGCCCCAAACCTGCCCCAAGCAAATTTAAGACTAGACGTAAGTGATTGATGAATAAGGAAATTGAGGATTTTTCGCAGCATACGCCCATGATGCAGCAGTACTGGAAACTGAAGAATCAGCATCCGGACCAGCTGATGTTCTATCGCATGGGCGACTTCTACGAGATTTTCTACGAAGACGCGAAGAAGGCGGCCAAGCTGCTGGATATCACCCTGACAGCGCGCGGCCAGTCGGCTGGCAAGGCGATTCCCATGGCGGGCATTCCCTTCCACTCCGTGGAAGGCTACCTGGCCAAGCTGGTCAAACTCGGTGAGTCGGTGGTCATCTGCGAGCAGATCGGCGACCCGGCAACCAGCAAGGGCCCGGTCGAGCGCCAAGTCGTTCGGATCATCACTCCGGGAACCGTCAGCGATGAGGCGCTGCTGGACGAGCGTCGCGACAACCTGCTGGGCGCCCTCCTGGGTGACGAACGTCTGTTCGGCCTGGCGGTGCTGGACATCACCAGCGGTCGTTTCGCCGTGCAGGAGATCAGGGGCTGGGAGAACCTCCTGGCCGAACTTGAGCGCCTCAACCCAGCCGAACTGCTCATCCCTGACGACTGGCCTCAAGGGCTGCCGGCGGAGAAGCGCAGGGGCGTACGTCGTCGTGCGCCTTGGGACTTCGACCGGGACTCGGCGAAAAAGAGCCTGTGCCAGCAGTTCGGCGTACAGGACCTCAAGGGCTTTGGTTGCGAGAACCTGACCTTGGCGATCGGCGCGGCTGGCTGCCTGCTTGCCTACGCCAAGGAGACCCAGCGTACTGCCCTGCCCCACCTGCGCAGCCTGCGCCATGACCGCCTCGACGACACGGTGATCCTCGACGGTGCAAGCCGTCGCAACCTGGAGCTGGACGTCAACCTTTCGGGCGGACGGGACAACACCCTGCAATCTGTGGTCGACCGCTGCCAGACTGCCATGGGCAGCCGTCTGCTTGGGCGTTGGCTGAACCGTCCATTACGTGATCGGGCCGTGCTGGAAGCACGCCAGGACTCCATCACCGCACTGCTGGACGGCTACCGCTATGAAGGGCTGCAACCGCAACTGAAAGAAATCGGCGACGTCGAGCGAATCCTCGCCCGTATCGGCCTGCGCAACGCCCGCCCCCGTGACCTCGCTCGCCTGCGCGATGCCCTGACTGCGCTACCAGCACTGCAAGATGCCATGAGCGGTCTGGACATCCCTCATCTCCAGACCCTGGCCGGCAGCATCCGCACCTACCCGGAGCTGGCTGACCTGCTCACGCGCGCCATCATCGACAACCCGCCGGCGGTGATCCGCGATGGCGGCGTGATCAAGACCGGTTACGACGCGGAACTGGACGAGCTTCAGGCACTCAGCGAGAACGCCGGCCAATACCTGATGGATCTGGAGGCCAGAGAGAAGGCCCGAACCGGGCTGCCGAATCTAAAGGTCGGCTACAACCGCATCCACGGCTACTACATCGAACTGCCACGGGTGCAGGCCGAGCAGGCACCTGCCGACTACATCCGTCGGCAGACGCTGAAGGGAGCCGAGCGCTTCATCACCCCGGAACTCAAGGCCTTCGAGGACAAGGCGCTATCGGCCAAGAGCCGCGCCCTTGCCCGCGAGAAGATGCTCTACGAAGCGCTGCTGGAACTGCTGATCGAGCAGCTTGCCCCCCTGCAGGACACCGCAGCCGCGCTGGCCGAGTTGGACGTGCTGAGCAACCTGGCCGAGCGCGCACTCAACCTCGACCTGAACCGCCCCCGCTTCGTCGACGAGCCCTGCCTGCGCATCACCCAAGGCCGCCACCCGGTGGTGGAGCAGGTATTGGAGACCCCCTTTGTCGCCAACGATCTGACCCTGGACGACAGCACGCGGATGCTGATCATCACCGGACCGAACATGGGTGGTAAGTCGACCTACATGCGCCAGACGGCCCTGATCGTGCTGCTAGCCCATATCGGCAGCTTCGTGCCGGCGGCATGGTGCGAGCTTTCCATGGTGGACCGCATCTTCACCCGCATCGGCTCCAGCGACGACCTGGCAGGCGGCCGCTCGACCTTCATGGTGGAAATGAGCGAAACTGCGAACATTCTCCACAACGCCACGGACCGCAGCCTGGTGCTGATGGACGAAGTAGGCCGCGGGACCAGCACCTTCGACGGCCTCTCGCTGGCCTGGGCCGCCGCCGAGCACCTGGCCAAGCTGCGTGCCTACACCCTGTTCGCCACCCACTATTTCGAACTCACGGTGCTGCCGGAAAGCGAGCAGGTGGTGGCCAACGTGCACCTCAACGCCACCGAGCACAATGAGCGGATCGTCTTCCTGCACCATGTGCTGCCGGGCCCTGCCAGCCAGAGCTATGGGTTGGCGGTGGCGCAACTGGCGGGCGTCCCTGGTGGCGTGATCCAGCGAGCTCGCGAGCATCTGGCACGACTGGAAACCACCAGCCTGCCCCACGAACTGCCCCAGGCAGCGCCGGGAAAACTCGCGCCGCCAATGCAGAGCGACCTGTTCGCCAGCCTGCCGCACCCGGTGCTGGAGGACCTGGCCAAGGCCGATCCGGACAACCTCACGCCCCGGCAGGCACTTGATCTGCTTTATGCCCTGAAATCACGAATCTAACGCCGAGGCAAACAAGCTGTTAGAATCCCGCGCGCTCTGGACGAGCTTCGGTCGCCAGCCTGAGCCGGGATAGCCGATCCAGCGCAGGAAGCCCATGAAGACGGGCTTCCATGCCGCCGCTTGAGGAGAAAATCAGAAATGACCTTCGTCGTCACCGACAACTGCATCAAATGCAAATACACCGACTGCGTGGAAGTCTGTCCGGTAGACTGCTTCTACGAAGGCCCGAACTTCCTGGTGATCCACCCGGACGAGTGCATCGACTGCGCGCTGTGCGAGCCCGAGTGCCCCGCACAGGCCATCTTCTCCGAGGATGAGGTACCGGAGGACATGCAGGAGTTCATCGAGCTGAACCGCGACCTGGCGGAAATCTGGCCGAACATCACCGAGAAGAAGGAAGCCCTCTCTGATGCCGAAGAGTGGGACGGTGTGAAGGGCAAGCTCCAGCATCTTGAGCGCTGAAGAGCTGCAAAAGAAGAGGCCCGCCAAAGCGGGCCTTTTTCATTTCTTGCGGACAAAAAAA
>NZ_LXJQ01000067.1:0-28643 GCF_001728925.1 Pseudomonas sp. 1D4 | reverse complement strand
GAGATCTACACCCCGCTGACCTCGCGCATCGCCCACCTGGTGGTGATCGACGTGCTGGCCATGGGCGTGGCCATGGCCCGTGGCCCGAGCCTGGTCAACCACCTCAAGAGCGTGAAGCGCAGCCTGCGCAGCCTGCGTCTGTCGCCGAAGTCGATCAAGAACGCCGAGGACTGAGCCGCCCGCTGAAAGCGCAGCCCCTCAGCTACGCCCGTGGCCTGGTCCGGGCGGCCCAGGCAGAAAGGGCTCACATCCACGGCCACCGGCCTGCCAGCGCAGAGCAGCGGCTGGCGAGCACGCCGAGCGGCGGCTGCTGTACTTCAAGCAGGACGCCCAGGGCCGCCTGCTGCTCGGCGGCCGGGGCCCCTTCGCCGAACCCCGCCAGGCGGGGGACTGGGCCCATCTGGAGCAATCCCTCACGCACCTCTTCCCGCAACTGGCCGGGGTGCCCATCGACTACCGCTGGAGCGGCCGCGTCGCCCTGACACAGGACTTCCTGCCGCACCTGCACGAACCGGCGCCGGGACTTTCGATCCTGCTGGGCTACAACGGGCGGGGCGTGGCCCTGGCGACTGCATTGGGCCGACGAATGGCGCACTGTCTGATGGGCAGCGAAGAGGCCTTTCCTTTTCCACCGAGCCCCATCCGGCGCATCCCCCTGCATGGGCTGCAACGGCTCTATCTCGGGACTGGCATCGCCTGGTACCGCCTGCTGGACATGCTCGGCTGAGCACAGCGCACCTGGGTGCCGGTCATTCCAGGGTCATCGGCCTGCCGTCAAAGCGTCATGTTCCGGCGCAATGCTGGGGGCTCCGACAACGGAGCCCCTGGAGACCCGACATGACTCATCCCCATGACGTCCCCGTCCTCGACAGCAAGACCCGTCGCAAGCTCGAAGACCAGCGCCGGATGCGTTTCCGCCGCGCCATCGAGGCCCACGCCGAGGAACGGCGCCTGAAGGCCGAGATCGACGACTATCCCGACCTGATCGCCATCAACTACCTGTTGTCGACAACGGCAACGCGCCATCGAAACGCTGCGAAAGCGTGCTGATCTGGGCGCGCTCTTCACGGATGAAAGCAATGAAGGCCTGGGCAACCGGTGACAGCCGCTTGCCCTTGGCATGCACCACGCACCAACTGCGGTAGAGCGGCAGTTCTTCCACCGGCAGTTCCCGCAGCAACCCCGTGGCCAGCTCCAGGCTGACCGCATGACGGGGCAACAGGCCGATGCCCAGGCCCGCCACCACGCACTCGCGCAACGCATCCAGGGAGGTGACTTCCTGGGTGTGGGCGAAGTGCGCGCGCTTCTGCTGGAAGTATTCCTCGCAGGCCTTGCGGGTGCCGGAGCCGGCCTCGCGCACCAACAACGGGAAGGGTTCCAGGTCCTTGAGCGCCAGGCTGCGGGCGTGGCACAGCGGGTGGTCCGGCGGGGCCACGGCGATGATCGGATTGTTCAGGAACGGCAGGAATTCCAGGGCCATGTCCTGGGGCACCAGCGACATGATCACCAGGTCGTCGCGATTGTCCGCCAGGCGCTTGATCGCCTGGGCGCGGTTGACCACCGTGAGGTGCAGGCTGACGTCCGGGTGCTGCAGGCGGAAGGCGGCGAACAGGTGCGGCACGAAGTACTTGGCGCTGGACTCCACCGCCAGGTTGAGCTGCCCCTGCAGCGAGCCCTGCAGGTCGGAGAGCTGCATGTCCAGACTCTCCAGCCGCTGGAAGATGTCGCCGCTGGCCACGTACAGCGCCTCGGCGGCGTCGGTCTGGTAGAGCTTCTTGCCCACGTATTCGAACAGCGGCTGGCCCACCAGCTCTTCCAACTGGCGGATCTGCAGGCTCACCGCCGGCTGGGTCAGCGCCATCTCCTCCGCCGCGCGGCTGTAGGAGCGGCTCTCGTACACGGCACGGAACACCTGGAGCTGGCGCAACGTCATGCGCAGCAGGGTCTTGCGCATCATGGACCTCGATAAATCGGGGGGTGCGGCGCCGGACTATAAGGCCCTCCTAATGGATATCCCAATAATTATTGATTTTGGTTATTCACAAACTTCGATTTAGGTTAGATACGCGACCGTCCAGCCTGGCTCGGTCACTCGCCGACCGGCCTACGCCGTTCGCCTGCCCACTTGGTCGAGGGAACACTCGTGATCAAGAAAATCCTCATCGCCAACCGGGGTGAGATCGCTGTCCGCATCGTGCGCGCCTGCGCCGAGATGGGCATCCGCTCGGTGGCCATCTACTCCGAGGCCGATCGCCATGCGCTGCACGTGAAGCGTGCTGACGAAGCCCACAGCATCGGTGAAGACCCGCTGGCCGGTTACCTGAACCCGCGCAAGCTGGTGAACCTGGCCGTGGAGACCGGCTGCGACGCCCTGCACCCCGGCTACGGCTTCCTCTCGGAGAACGCCGAGCTGGCGGAGATCTGCGCCGAGCGCGGGATCAAGTTCATCGGCCCGTCCGCCGAGGTCATCCGCCGCATGGGCGACAAGACCGAAGCGCGCCGCAGCATGATCAAGGCCGGCGTACCGGTCACCCCCGGCACCGAGGGCAACGTCGCCGACCTGGCCGAGGCCCTGCGCGAAGGCGACCGCATCGGCTACCCGGTGATGCTCAAGGCCACCTCCGGCGGCGGCGGTCGCGGCATCCGCCGCTGCAACAGCCGCGAGGAACTGGAGCAGGCCTACCCCCGGGTGATCTCCGAGGCCACCAAGGCCTTCGGCTCGGCGGAAGTGTTCCTGGAGAAGTGCATCGTCAACCCGAAGCACATCGAGGCCCAGGTGCTGGCCGACGCCTTCGGCAACACCGTGCACCTGTTCGAGCGTGACTGCTCGATCCAGCGCCGCAACCAGAAGCTCATCGAGATCGCCCCCAGCCCGCAGCTCACCCCCGAGCAGCGCGCCTACATCGGCGACCTCGCCGTGCGTGCGGCCAAGGCCGTGGGCTACGAGAACGCCGGCACCGTGGAGTTCCTGCTCGCCGAGGGCGAGGTGTACTTCATGGAGATGAACACCCGGGTGCAGGTGGAACACACCATCACCGAGGAAATCACCGGCATCGACATCGTCCGCGAGCAGATCCGCGTCGCCTCCGGTCTGGAGCTGTCGGTCAAGCAGGACGACATCATCCACCGGGGCTACGCCCTGCAGTTCCGCATCAACGCCGAGGACCCGAAGAACAACTTCCTCCCCTCCTTCGGCAAGATCACCCGCTACTACGCCCCCGGCGGCCCCGGCGTGCGCACCGACACGGCGATCTACACCGGCTACACCATCCCGCCCTACTACGACTCGATGTGCCTGAAGCTCATCGTCTGGGCGCTGACCTGGGAAGAGGCCCTCGACCGTGGCCTGCGCGCCCTCGACGACATGCGTGTGCAGGGGGTCAAGACCACCGCCGCCTACTACCAGGAGATCCTCCGCGATCCCGAGTTCCGCAGCGGCCAGTTCAACACCAGCTTCGTCGAAGCCCACCCGGAACTGACCCAGTACTCCATCAAGCGCAACCCGTCGCACCTGGCCATCGCCATCGCCACCGCCATCGCTGCCCACGCCGGCCTGTAGGGGAAGGATTCAGAACATGAGCAAGACCACTCACGCGAAAAAGATCACCGTCACCGACACCATCCTGCGCGACGCCCACCAGTCGCTGCTGGCCACCCGCATGCGCACCGAGGACATGCTCCCGATCTGCGACAAGCTGGACAAGGTCGGCTACTGGTCCCTGGAAGTCTGGGGCGGCGCCACCTTCGACGCCTGCGTGCGCTTCCTCAAGGAAGACCCGTGGGAGCGCCTGCGCAAGCTCAAGGCCGCCCTGCCCAACACCCGCCTGCAGATGCTCCTGCGCGGGCAGAACCTGCTGGGCTACCGCCACTACAGCGACGACGTGATCCGCGCCTTCGTGGCCAAGGCCGCCGTCAACGGCATCGACGTGTTCCGCATCTTCGACGCCATGAACGACGTGCGTAACCTGCGCGTCTCCATCGAGGCCGTGAAGGCCGCCGGCAAGCACGCCCAGGGCACCATCTGCTACACCACCAGCCCGGTGCACACCATCGACGCCTTCGTCGAGCAGGCCAAGCAGATGGCCGCCATGGGCGTGGACTCCATCGCCATCAAGGACATGGCCGGCCTGCTGACCCCCTACGCCACCGGCGACCTGGTCAAGGCCCTGAAGGACGCCCTGCCCCTGGAAGTGGCCGTGCACTCCCATGACACCGCCGGCGTGGCCAGCATGTGCCAGCTCAAGGCCGTGGAGAACGGCGCCGACCGCATCGACACCGCCATCTCCAGCATGGCCTGGGGCACCAGCCACCCCGGCACCGAGTCCATGGTCGCGGCCCTGCGCAACACCCCCTACGACACCGGCCTGGACCTGGAGCTGATCCAGGAGATCGGCCTGTACTTCCACGCCGTGCGCAAGAAGTACCACCAGTTCGAGAGCGAATTCACCGGCGTCGACACCCGCGTGCAGGTCAACCAGGTGCCCGGCGGCATGATCTCCAACCTGGCCAACCAACTGAAGGAACAGGGCGCCCTGAACCGCATGGGCGAAGTGCTGGAAGAGATCCCGCGCGTGCGCGCCGACCTGGGCTACCCGCCCCTGGTCACCCCCACCTCGCAGATCGTCGGCACCCAGGCCTTCTTCAACGTCCTGGCCGGCGAGCGTTACAAGACCATCACCAACGAAGTGAAGCTCTACCTGCAAGGCCGCTACGGCAAGGCCGCCGGGCAGATCAACGAAGAGCTGCGCCGCCAGGCCATCGGCAACGAGGACGTCATCGACGTGCGCCCGGCCGACCTGCTCAAGCCCGAGCTGGACAGGCTGCGCGCGGAGATCGGCAGCCTGGCCCAGTCCGAGGAAGACGTGCTGACCTTCGCCATGTTCCCGGACATCGGCCGCAAGTTCCTCGAAGAGCGCGCCGCCGGCACCCTCAAGCCCGAGGAGCTGCTGCCCATCCCCAACGGCCAGGGCCCGGCCCCGGTCGGCGGCGAGGGCGTACCCACCGAGTTCGTGGTGGACGTGCACGGCGAGAGCTACCGCGTGGACATCACCGGCGTGGGGGTGAAGAGCGACGGCAAGCGCCACTTCTACCTGTCCATCGACGGCATGCCGGAAGAAGTGGTGTTCGAGCCGCTGAACGAATTCATCGGCGGCGGCGGCAACAAGCGCAAGAGCGCCAGCGCACCGGGCGATGTCAGCACCACCATGCCGGGCAACATCGTCGACGTGCTGGTCAAGGAAGGCGACAGCGTCAAGGCCGGCCAGGCCGTGCTGATCACCGAAGCCATGAAGATGGAAACCGAGGTCCAGGCGCCTATCGCCGGCACCGTCAAGGCGATCCACGTCGCCAAGGGCGACCGGGTCAACCCGGGCGAGGTGCTGATCGAGATCGAATGATCCCGACCCGAAGTCCCCGTGGGGAGCCGAAAGGCTCCCTTTTTTTGCCTATGCCCAACGGTTACAGCCCGGGGACCTGGAACCGAACATCCCTGGGCTGAAGCCCAGGCTACGGGAGCCGCACCGGCGTAGGGTCGGCTTCAGCCCACCATCCGAGCCTACCGCAGCACCGCTGGTGGATCGGTGAAGCGCGATCCACCCTACGGTTGTTGCTACCTGGTCGCGCAGGGTGGATGCCGCTTTTTGCATCCACCAATGCCCCCGCCCGCACCCCGGTCGGGCTGGGCACGATCCGTAGGATGCGCTGAGGCCACGAAGCGCATCACGTCCACGCCAGGCCGTGGCACCACCTGTTGCGCCCGGCCTGATGGGCATCGCTGCGCTCAGCGCCATCCTACGGGGCGTTGACCGAGGCTTCGGCGCGGGTCCGCGTGGATCGGTGGAGCGCGATCCACCCTACGGTTGTTGCTACCTGGTCGCGCAGGGTGGATGCCGCTTTTTGCATCCACCAATGCCCCCGCCCGCACCCCGGTTGGGCTGGGCACGGTCCGTAGGATGCGCTGAGGCCACGAAGCGCATCACGTCCACGCCAGGCCGTGGCACCACCTGTTGCGCCCGGCCTGATGGGCATCGCTGCGCTCAGCGCCATCCTACGGGACGCTGACCGTGGCTTTGGCGCGGGTCCGCGTGGATCGGTGGAGCGCGATCCACCCTACGGTTGTTGCTACCTGGTCGCGCAGGGTGGATGCCGCTTTTTGCATCCACCAATGCCCCCGCCCGCACCCCGGTTGGGCTGGGCACGGTCCGTAGGATGCGCTGAGGCCACGAAGCGCATCACGTCGCGGCCAGGCCGTGGCACCACATGTTGCGCCCGGCTTGATGGGCATCGCTGCGCTCAGCGCCATCCTACGGGTGCGTTGCCAGTGGCTTTGGCGCGGGACCGCGTGGATCGGTGGAGCGTATGGCTGTAGCCCGGGCTTCAGCCCGGGAGCGGCGCCGGGCATTCCCGGACTGAGCGCCATCCTGCGGGGGTGTTGGTCGTGGCTTTGGTGCGCGATCCACTCTGCATCCGTGGGAGCGGCTCAGGGCAGTTCGAGGCCGCCGGCGGCTTTGTGCAACTGGCGCAGGTGGGCGCTGAGCTGGTCGAGGTTGGCCTGGGTGGCGTCGAGTTCGGTGAGGATGCGCGGGTCGATCAGTTCGCGCAGTTCACGGTCGAGGCTGTCGGTGAGCTGGCGCAGGGTGCGCTGGCGGTTGGCGCTCTCTTCCTGCAGGCGCTGCCATTCGCTGACCTGGGGCAGGCCGTAGCCGCTGCCTTGCAGAAGGTCGGCCGGGCGGCTGAGGAAGCCGCTGTTGGCGAGGATCTGTTCGAGGGTGCCGCCAGCGCGGGAGAACTCGGTCTGGCCGAGGGTGGCGCGGTTGTCCAGGTAGCGGCGCTTGAGGTCGTCCTGGGCGAGCAGCATCTGCCGGCGCATGGCGGCCTGCTCCAGCAGCAGCAGGGCGGCGCTGCCGCGCAGGTCGGCGTGTTCGATGTAGGGGCGGCGGCGGGTGGCGTCCTGGGCGAGCCAGGTTTCCACGTCGGCCTCGGGCAGCCCCAGGCGCTGGCGGGCGATGTCGAACATGGCCTGGTAGCGGTCGCGGAAGGAGTCGAAGCGGTAGCCCAGGCGCAGGGCTTCCTTCGGGTCGCGCAGGGGGCTGGGGTCGGCCACGCCGCGCCCTTCCAGCACCGCGAGTAGGCCGTTGGGCATGATGCTGTCGAGGTCGTCCAGGCGCGGGTCGGCGGTGCCGCTGCGCAGCAGCTTGAGGGTCTCGACGGCGCAGTTGTTGGAGAGGAACCAGTAGTTGCCGTCGTAGCTCCAGTGCATTTCGGCGGCGCGCTCCACCAGGTTGTGGACCTGCTCGCGGTCCAGGCGCAGGGGCACGGAGGCGAGGCTGCGCATTTCCACCTTGGTGTACTCGTCGATCACCTGGGCCAGCGGCAGGACGAACAGCCGCGAGGGGTAGGCGCCGGTAAGGCCGTCCCAGCTGGAGAGCTGCACGTCGCCGACGAAGGCGCGGTAGGAGAGCACCAGGTGCTGGTCGAGGTCGAGCCGGCAGTCCGGGCCGCGCGGGCGACCGGGGGCGCAGATGACCAGGCGCAGCATGGTATGGCCCCAGCGGCTGGCCCAGTTGTCGTTGGCTTCGGCGAACAGGTAGTCCACTTCGTAGACCCGCTCGGGGTCGAGGCGCCCCAGGGGTTCGCGGCCGAAGTCGCGCCCGGCGTTGAGGTAGGCCAGTTCGCTGGCGCAGGTTCCGGCGGCGTCCGGGGCCCAGCCGAAGTGGTCGCGGAAGTAGCGGTACAGCGCGGGGCGCCGGCAGCGGTAGTCGGGGTCGAGGAGGAAGTACTCCATGTTCACCGCGACGAACTCGCGGGGGTTGGTCAGCTCGTAGAGGTCGGGGCTGCGGGCGGCCTGGTGGTTGTCCGCCTCCCGCTTGCCGCGCTGGCCGATGCGCTGGGGCCAGCCGGCGAGGTCCAGCAGGCGCGGGTCGTCGCTGAAGGTGAAGCGGCGGGCGGTCTGCCCCCGGCATTCGCTGCGCAGGCCGACGGCGCCGGTGCTGGCCTGGGCGCTGCGGCAGCGGAAGCCGAGGCGGCGCTGGGCGGCGTCGCGGTAGTGGGCGCGGTCGTAGAGGTGGGTGAGTTCGTGGAGCACGGTGGCCAGCAGTTCGCGGCGCACGGTGCCGTGGGGGCGCGTGGTCTTCTCGCGGGCGGCGCTGCCGTCGGCGAGGGCGGGCAGCAGGGCGCGGTTGAGGTCGAGGGCGTCGATGCGGGTGGCGCGGCCGTAGGCGTTGTCCGGCAGGTCATCGGCCCAGGTGACTTCCACCTGGCGGTCGAGGCGTTCGACGAAGCGCGGCGGCAGCTTCTGCAGGGCTTCGTCGAGCAGGGCCTGGCTGGCCTGGCGCTGGGCGGCGTCGAGGCCGTCGGTCTTCAGCGCCAGGCGCAGGTCGGCACGGGCGCTGGCGCAGGCCAGCAGGGCGGCCAGGCCGAGCGCGCCGAGGCGCCACAGACGCAGGCTCAAGGGCGCCGCTTCAGAGGGCGAGGATGGCCTGGGCGAGGGCTTCGTCGCTGGCCTCGCGGGCTTCCGGCAGGCGGGTGCGCAGGGTGTCGAAGGCGGCTTCGAGCTGCACGCCACGGATGGCGCCTTTGCTGGCGACGAAGCTGGCAGCGTCGTCGCGGGCCTCGCGGATCACCTTCATGTCGCGGATGGAGGTGGTGGTGTCGGAGGTGAAGTCGATGCTGCGGCCCAGTGCACGGACGACGATGTTGCTGGTGGCGACCAGGGTCTGGGCCTGGGCGATGCCGGTGAACAGGGTGAGGGCGGTGGCAGCGACGATCAGCGTGCGACGCATGGAGGGTCTCCGGAGGTGAAAACTGTACGGGTCATTGGACGTCAAGGCGGCCGCCCGGTTCAGCGCGAGCGCAGCGGCACCGGCGCGGCGGGCGCAAAGGCTAGCGAAAGGCGCCAGGCGCGGCCATAGCCTGCTGTCGCGGCTGTGAACCGGGTGGCGCCGATCGGGTGCCTCAGAGGGCGAGGATGGCTTCGGCCAGTTGCAGGTCGCTGGCCTGCAGTTGCGGGGCCTGGGTGCGGATGTGTACCAGGGCGGCTTCCAGGCGGGCACCGCGAATGGCGCCTTCGCTGGCGACGAAGCTGGCAGCGTCGTCACGGGCGGCGCGTACCAGCTTGCTGTCGCGCAGGGAGGAGGAGGCGTCCGAAGTGGCGTCGGCGCTGGCGCTGAGGGCGCCGGCCAGGGAGTCGGTGGTCACGGCAAGGCTGGAGGCGAACGTGGCGCTGGAGAAGGCCAGGAGCGCAGCGGCACCGAGCAGGCGGAACGAGGGCATGGGGAAACTCCTGTACGGCAGGGGGACGCCCCTCGGGGCGTCCCATCGACACGATGCCCCGGAGCGGGGCGGCGCCGATTTTCGCACAGGGCCCAGCGCAGCGGCAGAGCAGATGACCGCCGGGGCGCGCCTCAGCGCCAGAACGGCTTGTCCAACTCGACGCGCCGGTCGCTTTCGCTGAGGCCGATGTCGGCCAGTTGCTGGGCGTTGAGCTGGGCCAACTGGCTGCGGGTCCGGGCGTTGCGCTGCCACTCGACGACGCGGGCGTACAGGCGCAGGAACAGCGGCGCACTCGGTGTGGGCGGCAGTGGGGCGGGGCGGGCGTGGAGGTGGCGTTCCATGGTGGTGGCTTCCCTGTTGAGGTGGGGCAGTCCATGGTCGCGCGGTGGGGGGAGCGTGGGCAGGCACAGCGGGGTGGAATTGTACGGGTCCAGGTGTGGATATTCGCGAACTGTTACGCCCGTATCCGGCACATCTGTACCAGCGTCCGGTTTCCCGGGGCCGTAAAAACGAAAACCCGCCGGCTGAGCGGCGGGTTCTGTCGGTACTGCGGTGCGGCTTGCGCCGCGCTGGCTCAACGCCAGAAGGGCTTGTTCAGCTCCATTTCACGCTGCGCTTCGCTGATGCCGGCGTCGGCCAGCAGGCGGGCGTCCAGCATGGCCAGTTGACGACGGCTGGCGATGCGGCGCTGCCACAGCAGCAGGGTGGAGATGACGCGCAGCGGCCAGGAGGCTTTGGCGCTCGACTCGTGGGAGTTGAAGATCAGGTCGGAACTGAGGGTACGTTCCATGGCGGTGCTTCCTTCCCGCTTGTGGCGGGGCTAGAGGGGTTGTCTGGTGGCTATTTTCTAGCCGGAACAGCCGACTCAGTAGTCACAGCTACCGAAAATTGTAGGGCTACTAGAAAGCAAGCTAACTAACTGTATTGGTAAAATTTTAGTTAGCTGTACCGGTCACCCGTTGAAACCCTCGGCATTCAACGGGAAACCGGATTTTCCTCTGAGGAAGTAACTTTTGGCAGGGGTTTGGAGCAGTACAGTTGGCCTTTTACCTGATGCAGTTTTTTGACCTGTTTGTCAGGTAGAAGGCCATTCGGAAGGGGCTCAACTGGCCAGCATGCGGCCGGTTTCTTCCAGGTTGATGTGCCAGGCCATGGCCTCGCGAAGCAGGTGCGGGGTGTGCCCGCCCTTGGCGCAGGCGGCGCTGAAGTACGCATCGAGCGCCGGACGATAATCCGGATGCACGCAGTTGTCGATGATGACCCGTGCGCGCTCGCGCGGGGCCAGGCCGCGCAGGTCCGCCAGGCCCTGTTCGGTGACGAGGATGTCGACGTCGTGCTCGGTGTGGTCCACGTGGCTGACCATGGGCACCACGCTGGAGATGGCACCGCCCTTGGCGATGGACTTGGTGACGAAGATCGCCAGGTGAGCGTTGCGGGCGAAGTCACCCGAGCCGCCGATGCCGTTCATCATCCTGGTGCCGCCGACGTGGGTGGAGTTGACGTTGCCGTAGATGTCGAACTCCAGGGCGGTGTTGATGCCGATGATGCCCAGGCGCCGCACCACTTCGGGGTGGTTGGAGATCTCCTGCGGGCGCAGCACCAGCTTGTCCTTGTAGCGCTCCAGGTTGCCGAACACGTCGGCGTTGCGGCGCGCGGAGAGGGTGATGGAGCTGCCCGAGGCGAAGCGCAGCTTGCCGGCGTCGATCAGGTCGAAGGTGGAGTCCTGCAGCACCTCGGAATACATGGTGAGGTCCTGGAAGGGCGAGTCGATCAGGCCGCACATCACCGCGTTGGCGATGCTGCCGATGCCGGCCTGCAGCGGGCCGAGGTTGTTGCTCATGCGGCCGTCGGCCACTTCACGGCCGAAGAAGGCGATCAGGTGGTCGGCGATGGCCTGGGTCTCGTGGTCCGGCGGCAGCACGGTGGACAGCGAGTCGGGCTGGTTGGTGAAGACGATGCCGGCGATCTTCGCCGGGTCGATCGGGATCGCGGTGCTGCCGATGCGGTCGTCCACGCGGGTCAGCGGGATCGGCGTGCGGGTCGGGCGGTAGGTCGGGATGTAGATGTCGTGCAGCCCTTCCAGGTTGGTGTGGTGAGAGAGGTTGATCTCCACGATCACCCGCTTGGCGAAGATGGCGAAGCTGGCCGAGTTGCCCACCGAGGTGGTCGGCACGATGTGGCCCTGCTCGGTGATGGCGGTGGCTTCGATCACGGCGATGTCCGGCAGCTTGAGCTGGTGGTTGCGCAGTTGCTCGACGGTTTCCGACAGGTGCTGGTCGATGAACATCACGCTGCCGTCGTTGATCGCCTTGCGCAGGGTGCTGTCCACCTGGAACGGCATGCGCCGCGCCAGTACGCCGGCCTCGGTGAGCTGCTTGTCGAGGTCGTTGCCCAGGCTGGCGCCGGTCATCAGGGTGATGCGCAGCGGCGAGGCCTTGGCACGCTCGGCCAGGGCGCGAGGCACGGCCTTGGCTTCACCGGCGCGGGTGAAGCCGCTCATGCCGACGGTCATGCCGTCTTCGATCAGGGCCGCGGCCTCGGCCGCACTCATGACCTTGTCCAACAACGAGGGCAGGCGTACGCGATCAGGGTACATGGAGGAAAACCTCAGGGCTTCAGGGTGGGGGAGGAAGGCGCGCAGTCTAGGGGCTGCGGCGCGGGGCGACTTCTATACCAAGGTCGAACAGGCCGCTCTGGACGGGGCCTTTGCGCGCGTCATGGTGGTGGTTCGGGCGGCGTTTTTGAATGCGGCGGATTGGCGCGGCGCAGACGGCCGCGCGGGGCATGGTGAGGGGCCCTGGCAGGCCCCTGCGGGGGTTACTCGGCGCGTTCGCCGCACAGGTCCAGGGCGAACCAGCGTTCCGTCGCCTCGGCGTCCAGGCCGGCGCCAATCAGGGCGAACAGCTTGGCCAGGGCGGCCTCGCGGGTCATGCCGCCGGCCGACACCAGGCCACTGGCGGCCAGTTGGCTGCCGGCGGCGTAGACACCGAACTCCACATGCCCGGCCGGGCACTGGCTGATGGCCGCCAGCACCACGCCGCGCTGGCGCGCCTCGCGCAGCACCTGCAGCAGCTCGGCGTTGTCCGACGGGCCGGTGCCGCTGCCGTAGCACTCCAGCAGCAGGCCCTGCACGCCGCTGCCCAGCAAGGCCCGCAGATGAGCGGCCTGCAGGCCGGGGAACAGCGGCACCACCGCCAGGTTGACCGGCTGCCGACGGACGGCGAAGCCCAGCTCGGCAGGCACCGGGGCGTGCTCGCCGTGGCGCGGGCGCGGCAACACGGTGAAGGCATCCAGCGCCTCGCTGTACAGCTTGCTGACCCGGGCACCGTGCATCAGCGCACCGTTGAACCACAGGTGCACGCCGGGCGCCACGCCAGCCGCGAGGGCCGCCAGGGCGCCGCACAGGTTGGGCCAGGCGTCGCTGCCCTCGGCACCGGCCGGCAGCATGGAGCCGGTGAGCACCACCGGCACGCCCAGGCCGAGCAGTTGGAAGCTCAGGGCCGCGGCGCTGTAGGCCAGGGTGTCGGTGCCATGCAGCAGCAGCACGGCGTCGTGCCCGCCTTCGCGCACCGCATCGACGATGACGTCGCGCATGGCCAGCCACTGGGCCTGGGTCATGTTGGCGCTGTCCAGCAGGGGCAGCATCTCGGCGAAGGTGAAGTCCAGGACCGGCGCAGTGGGCTGGCTCGCCAGGTGCTCGCGCATGCGCGCCTCGAAGCCGCCGGCCGGGGCCAGGCCCTGGGCGCTCTGCAGCATGCCGATGGTGCCGCCGGTATAGAGGACGAAGAGGTTCTTGACTGCGCTCATGCCGTGTCCTGTTCCCTCGGGGATAAAACGGTGGGCCAGCATAACGCTGAATCCGGCCGCGAACGCGAGCCGATCCCACCAGAAAAATCTGTGCCTGATACGAAGATGCCGCTTCCCCGCAGGGCGGAGAAGCGGCATCCGGTGACGCGAGGTGTGTGCTTAGCGGTGGCTTTCCGCCAGGCCGGCAGGGGCCTGTTGCGGGGCCGCTTCGCTGGCCGGGCGGGTCGGCCAGGCGGCGCGGTCCAGGTCCAGGTCGGCGAACTTGCTGGCGTCGAACACCGGGGTGTCGATGCCGGCCTTGACCTGGGCGTCGTAGTCACGCATCAGGCGCATGCCGACCTTGAACAGCAGGGTGATGGCCACCAGGTTGACCACGGCCAGCAGGCCCATGGTGACGTCGGCGAAGCCGAACACGGTGGACAGGTCCTGCATGGAACCCCACAGCACCAGCGCCATGACCAGCGCGCGGTAGACGATCAGCAGGGCGCGCTTGGAGCTGAAGAAGCTCAGGGCGTTCTCACCCAGGTAGTAGTTGTAGACCAGGGTGGTGAAGACGAAGAGCAGCAGCGCCATGCTCACGAAGATGCGGCCCCACCCGCCCACTTCGGCCGCCAGGGCCGCCTGGGTGAGGACCACACCGGCCATTTCGCTGCCCGGCTGGTAGACGCCGGAGAGCAGGATGATCAGCGCGGTGCTGGTGCAGATCAGCAGGGTGTCGATGAACACGCTGAGGGACTGCACGATGCCCTGGGCTGCGGGGTGCTTGACCTCGGCAACGGCCGCCACGTTGGGCGCACTGCCCAGGCCGGCTTCGTTGGAGAACAGGCCGCGCTTCACACCCATGATGATGGCTGCACCGACGCCACCGGCGAAGGCCGGCTCGAGGCCGAAGGCGCTCTTGACGATCAGGGCCAGGGTGGCCGGAACCTCGGACAGGTTCATGCCGATGATCACCAGGGCCATGAGGATGTAGCCGCCGGCCATCACCGGAACCAGCACGTCAGCCATGCCGGCGATGCGCTTGATGCCGCCGAAGACGATCAGGCCGATCACGCCGACCAGGGCGATGCCGCTGATCCAGGTGGGCAGGCCGAAGGTGTCATGCAGCGAGGTGGCCACGGTGAAGGACTGCACGGCGTTGAAGCCGAAGCCGAAGGTCACCAGCAGCAGGAACGAGAAGATCACCGCCAGCCAGCGCTGGCCGAGGCCGTGGAGGATGTAGAAGGCCGGGCCGCCACGGTAGGTGCCGTCCGCTTCGCGGCGCTTGTACAGCTGCGCGAGGGAGCACTCGAAGTAGCTGGTCGCCATGCCCAGCAGGGCCACCACCCACATCCAGAACACTGCGCCCGGGCCGCCGAGCATGATGGCCACGGCCACACCGGCGATGTTGCCGGCGCCGACACGGCCGGCTACGGAAAGCATCAGGGCCTGGAACGAACTGAGCTGGCCTTCCTTGCGCTGCAGCGCCTGGCCGAAGATGCGGAACATGTCGCCGAAGTAGCGCAGCTGGACGAAGCGCGAGGCAATGGTGAAGAAGAGTCCGAGGCCCACGAGGACCACGATCAGCAGTTTGCCCCACAGGAAGTCATTGAGCAGATCGAGCATGGCGTTTCACCTGATCCAGTTTGTTGTTGTTGGGAGCGGCAGCGGGTAATGACGGCGCTGCGCCTGGAAAGGTGGGCATGTTTGAGGAAGGGCCTCGGCTGGGCAATTTCGCAGCCTGTAACCACTTGTTGCGAGTTGACGCTATAATCGCGCCGCTCGCGTCAGTTGGAGGGCCGGCAATTGTCGAACAATCTGGGTGCCAACCTGAAGTTGCTGTGCAGCCACTACCGCTCTATCTCGGAGGTTTGCCGCAAGCTGTCGATCAACCGCGCGCAGTTCAACAAGTACCTCAGCGGGCAGAGCGCGCCGACGGCGTACAACCTCAAGCGCATCGGTGATTTCTTCGGCGTCGAGGACTACGAACTGGGCCTGCCACCGGAGCAGTTCGCCCGCCTGATCGGCGCCCGCCGCCCCCACGACAGCGCCGCCCCCAGCGACGACCCGCTGATGCAGATGCTGCGCCCCCTGCGCGAGCACGCCGGCGACCTGTCGCGCTACTGCGGCTACTACTTCGAATACTCCAACTGCATGTCGGTGCCCGGCACCATCCTGCTGTCGCTGGTGCACCTGTGGGAGGAGCGCGGCACCTTCCTGTTCGAGCGCCAGGAACGCCAGGAGCGCTCCAGCTCGTCCAACGTCGAGGCCGAGGACTGGGTGCGCTGCCGCTACCTCGGTGCGGCGTTCCAGTTGCAGGACCGGCTGTTCCTCGCCGACTTCGAGTCGCTCACCCTCAACGAGATGAGCCAGACCATCCTCATCCCCAGCTTCAAGAGCCGCATCACCCGCCTCAACGGCCTCAAGACCGGCGTCTCCAGCGGCGACCGGCGCAACCCCGCCTGCACCCGCGTGGTGTGGGAATACCTGGGGCCGGAGATCAACCGCGTCAGCGCCTACCGCCAGGTGATGCTCTATCGCCCGGACGACCCGCGCATCGACGAGGACATCCGCCGCCGCCTGCAGGTCGGGCCGCTGCAGAACAACCTGTTCGAAATCGACTGACCCACCCGCTTCAAGGAACCCCCCGACCATGGACGTTCTCCGTCACCCCCGCTCCCTCGCCCGTGCCCTCGTGCTGCTGTTCGCCGGACTCCTGCTCGCCGGCTGCGGCGGCGGCGTCAAGGGCAAGGGCTACCTGTTCACCCGCGACAGCCAGGTGCTGCGCCTGAACGACGAGGCCACCCTGCACCAGGGCCACAAGGAGCTGGAATTCAGCCCTACGCCGAGCCTCTTCGGCACCCTGCGCCTGAAGGACGAACGCGACGACGTCAGCATCGACGTGCCGCGCAGCGCCTACGGCAAGCGCTCGTTCTTCATCGACGGCCGCGAGGCCGGGCTGAACTACGACATCAAGGCCCGCTGGCGCGAGGAGCGCGAACTGCAGACCGAGCGCGATCGCCAGGAGTCCTGCACCGCACCGGGCTACTGCACCCGCACCGTGAGCGTCCTCAACTGCGACGGCAAGCGCTACCTCAAGGGCACCGAGCGCTACGGCGACCGCCTCGACGACCAGAACTGCCGGCGCGAGCAGGTGACCCGCACCGACTATTTTCACGATTGCCCCGGCTCACGCCCGGTGCGCGAGCGCTACCAGGTCTACCGCCTGCTGGTGAACCTGTCCTTCACCGACCCCGCCCATAAAGGCCCGCCGGCCGCCGAGTTCGACGGCGAAAGCCGCCTGCGCGACCGCTTCCTGGAACGCCTCTCCGAAGGCGCCTGCCGGGTCAATTGACCCCCGCACCACACGCCGTGCCACCGCCTGGCCGCGACGTGATGCGCTTCGTGGCCTCAGCGCATCCTGCGGTTCGCCCGAGGGCCAACGGGAGACGTCGGGTGTGGTGCCGAACGCCTCAATCGGCCCCCGTAGGATGGCGCTGAGCGCAGCGAAGCCCATCGATCCGAGCGCCAAGGCCATCCGGGGTGCCGTCATTTGGCCGCGACGTGATGCGCTTCGTGGCCTCAGCGCATCCTACGGTTCGCCCAAGAACCAACCGGAGACGTAGGGGGGATCGCGCTTTACCGATCCACCGACGGTGGGTGCCGAACGCCTCAATCGGCCCCCGTAGGATGGCGCTGAGCGCAGCGAAGCCCATCGATCCGAGCGCCAAGGCCATCCGGGGTGCCGTCATTTGGCCGCGACGTGATGCGCTTCATGGCCTCAGCGCATCCTGCGGCGCTCTATCGAGGGGATCGCGTCCGGCAGTGCCTGCTCAGGGCTGGCGAGGCGGCTCGATGTTCTGGCTGATGCGCCAGAGCACGCCGCTGGGATCAAACACCTTGAACTCGCGCATGCCCCAGGGCTGGTCTTGCGGAGGGATCAGGCGTGTACCGAAGCACTCATCCAGGCGTGCGCCGTTGATCTGTTCCCACCAGGCATCGACTTCTTCTACCAACAGATGCATGACGAAATTCTCGGCCTGTTCCTTTATGTAGAAGTTCTGGAGCAGGAACGCGCAGTGTTCACCGTGACTGAAGTAGGCGAGCTGATCATCCGACCAGCCCGGTTTGAAGCCCAGGGCCTTGTAGAAATCCTGGCTGAGGAGAAAGTCCCGTGCCGGGACAAAGGTTTTCAACTCGATGCTGTGCAGCATGGGATGTCCTTGTCGTGAGGTGCCATACGTTAGCGTGGCGGAGTCCCTGATAGTGAGTGTTGAGCCGAAGTAGCGGGCTATGCCCCTCGCACGTCCTCCAGCCGGCGGCGCTGGCGGCCTTCGCCGTCGAAGTTATCCACAGCCAGCCAGGCTTCGAAGGCGCCGCGCACGGCGGGCCATTCGCCGTCGATGATGGAGAACCAGGCGGTGTCGCGGTTCTGGCCCTTGATGACCATGTGCTGGCGGAACAGCCCTTCGTAGCGGAACCCCAGGCGTTCGGCAGCGCGCATGGAGCGGGCGTTGGCGGCGTTGCACTTCCATTCCAGGCGGCGGTAGCCGAGGTCGTCGAAGGCGTGGCGGGCCAGCAGCCAGACCGTTTCGGTAGAGGCCGGCGAGCGCTGCATGGCCTGGCCGAAGGCGATGTGGCCGATCTCGATGGCGCCGTCCTTCGGGGCGATGCGCAGGTAGCTGAGCAGGCCGCTGACGCGGCCGCTGGCCAGGTCGACGACGGCGTAGAACAGCGGGTCGCGGCTGGCGGCGTGGCCGGCGAGCCAGGTGTCGAAGGGCGCGCGCTCGGGGAAGGGGCCGTAGGGCAGGTAGTTCCACAGCGCCGGGTCGTGGCCAGGCCCTTGCAGGGCGTGCCAGAGGTCGTCGCCATGGCGCGCCGGGTCGAGGGCTTCCAGGCGCACGAAGCGCCCGGGCAGGGCGCGGTGGTCGGGGGTGGGGCGGGGTTGCCAGTGGCTGAGGTCGGTCATGGGGCGGTCCTCACAGGACTTTGCGGTACTGGACGAAGCCGGAACGGTCGGCGATGCGGTCGTAGAGCTGCATGGCGTCGGTGTTGGTCGCGTGGGTCAGCCAGTGCACCCGCGAGCCGCCGGCGGCCCCGGTGCGGGCGTAGACGTATTCGATCAGCGCGCGGCCGATGCCGGCGCCGCGCAGGCCCTCGGCAACGAATAGGTCCTGCAGGTAGCAGTAGTTGCCCACCGTCCAGCAACTGCGGTGGTCGATGCAGTGCACCATTCCGACGGCGCGGCCGTCCTGCCAGGCGAGGGCGGCGTGCATGGGTTCGGCCGGGTCGAGGAAGCGCTGCCAGGTGACGGCGCTGGTGGCTTCGGGGATCTCGGTCTTGTAGAAGCGCTGGTAGCCCTGCCAGAGGGGCAGCCAGGCGGCGTGGTCATCAGCGGTGACGGGGCGGATATCGAGGCTCATGGGGCGTCCTTGTGGGCTCGGTTGAGGATCAGGAAGTGGGCTGCAACCGGGCCGCCAGGGCCTGGTCGCGCGGGTCGGCAGAGGCCTCCAGGCCGGCGCGGACACCGGCCTGGTCGGCAGCGGAGCGGTTCTGGCCGAGCTTCCACTTGCCTTCCAGGCGGCGGATCGGCAGGGCGAAGCCGACGATGGCGCGCAGCATGCTGGCCAGGTAGTCGGCCGGGGCTTCGTCCACGGACCAGGGGCGGGCCTGGCGCGCTTCGTGGCGGTCACTGAGCTGGCGCACCAGGGCCAGCAGGCGGCCGGGGTCGTCGAACACCTCGGCCTGGCCCCAGGCGTGTACGGCGATGTAGTTCCAGGTGGGCACCGCCTTGCCGTGCTCGGCCTTGCCCGGGTACCAGCCGGGGTGGACGTAGGCGTCCGGCCCGCTGAACACCACCAGGGTTTCGCTGCCGGCGGCCAGGTCGCGCCAGTGCGGGTTGGCCCGGGCGAAGTGGCCGTAGAGGGTGCCGAACTCGCCTTCGCCGGGGGCCAGCAGCAGCGGCAGGTGGCTCGCCTGCAGGCCCTGGGGGCCGGCGCTGGTGAGCAGCGCGAGGCCGCTGGCGTCGATCTGGGTGTGGAGCTGGGCCAGGTCGTCCTGGCGGAAGGCGGCGGGGCAGTACATGGTCGGTCTCCTCGGCGATGGCTTCATGCTAGGCAGGGAATTGGCCTTGTGTAAGATCCATTCACTGCCACTTTCATAGAGCCAATCGAGGCCGCCATGACCGCCACGCCACCCTTGCCTGTCGACCTCTCCGGTATCCGCCTGGACCCAGCGCGGGGGCTGTCCCGGCAGCTCTACGAGGCGTTGCGCGAACGCATCCTCGACGGGCGCCTGGGCAGCCGCACGCGCTTGCCCGCCAGTCGCGACCTGGCGGCGCTGCTGGGCATCTCCCGCAACACCGTGACCCGCGCCTTCGACCAGCTCTACGCCGAGGGCTACGTGGAGGGGCGGGTGGGCGACGGCACCTACGTGGTGGAGTTATCCACAAGCCCGCCGGTGGCCCTGCCCGAACCACCCGGGCCGGCGCCGAGCGTGGCCCTGGAGCGACTGGAGCGGCATCACCTGCCGGCTTCGCCGGAGCGTGCGCCCCGGGCCTTTCGCATCGGCGTGCCGGCCTTCGACCTGTTTCCCTTCGAGACCTGGGCACGACTGTCGGCGCGCTTCTGGCGCAAGCCGTCGCTGGCGCGCCTGGGCTATGGCGACCCGGCGGGCGACCGCGTCCTGCGCGAGCTGGTGGCGGCCTACCTGCGCAGCAGCCGGGGCCTGGCCTGCGATGCGGAGCAGGTGGTGATCACCTGTGGTGCGCAGCAGGCCATCAGCCTCTGTGCACAGTTGCTGGTGCAGCCGGGGGACCGGGTGGCTGTGGAAAACCCCGGCTATCGCGCGGCGGGCCACGCCTTTTCGGTGGCCGGTGCGCAGGTGGTGGGGGTGCCTGTGGACAACGAGGGGCTGGTCTGCGCGGCGCTGCCAGCTGTGGATAACTGCCGGCTGGTGTACCTGACGCCGTCCCACCAGTACCCGACGGGGGTGACGCTGTCCCTGGCGCGGCGCCTGGAGCTGCTGGAGTGGGCCGAGCGCGAGGGCGGCTGGATCATCGAGGACGACTACGACGGCGAGTACCGCTACAGCGGGGTGCCGCTGGCACCCCTGGCCTCGCTGGACCGGCAGGGGCGGGTGCTCTACGTCGGAACCTTCTGCAAGATCGCCTTCCCGGCCCTGCGCCTGGGCTACCTGGTGCTGCCGCCGGCCCTGGCTCAGCCCTTCGCCCGGCGGCTGGCCCTGGACATGCGCCATTCGGAGATCGGCGCCCAGGCGGTGATGGCGGAGTTCATCGCCGCCGGGCACTTCCAGCGCCACGTCCGGCGCATGCGCCAGGCCGCCCGGGCGCGTCGCGATGCCTTGCTGCGGGACTGGCCGGCGGCGATTCCCGGTTGTGCACCGATGCCGGCGGTGGAAGCGGGGCTGCACCTGTGCATACGGGTCGACAGCCTGGCGCGGGAGCAGGCCCTGCTGGGCGCCGCGCGGGCGGCGGGGGTGGAGATGAACGGGTTGAGCAGCTACTGGCTGGAGGACAGCGACGAGCCTGTGGATAACCGTGCCGGGCTGGTGCTGGGCTTCGCCGCCGTGCCCGAGCCGGAGATCGCCGAGGCGGTGCGGGTGTTGCGCCGGGCCTGGCGGGTGTAGATGCCACAGGGGAAGGCTTCGGTGTCGGCTGTGAGTCCGGTTGGTGGATAAAAAGGGCGTTATCCACCCTACGCAATGACCGGCACCCGTGGGGGGATCGCGCTTCACCGATCCACCAGCGGTGTTGCGGCGGGTTCCGATGGTGGGCTGAAGCCCACCCTACGCCTGGGCCGCTCCCGTAGCCTGGGCTTCAGCCCAGGGATGTGCGGCTCCAAGTCCCCGGGCTGAAGCCCGGGCTACGGCTGGCGGGTGCAGATGCCGCAGGGGGAGGCTTTGGTGTCGGGTGTGAGTCCGGTCGGTGGATAAAAAGAGTGTTATCCACCCTACGCAATGATCGGCACCCGTAGGGGGGATCGCGCTTCACCGATCCACCAGCGGTGTTGCGGTGGGCCCGGATGGTGGGCTGAAGCCCACCCTACGAGGCAGCTCCCGTAGCCTGGGCTTCAGCCCAGGGATGTTCGGCTCCAAATTCCCGGGCTGAAGCCCGGGCTACGGCTGGCAGGGTGGGGCACTTTTCCACAGGCAAAAAAAAGGATGGTCAGACGACCATCCTCTGGAATGAGGGGCTACGCCCCTCCTGGTGAGACGGTAAGGCTCAGGCCTTCAGCGGTACGAGGCGCGGGGCGATCATGTTTTCCGGGCGGAGGATGTCCGCCAGCATGGAGTCGTCCAGCAGCTTCTCTTCGCGAACCAGTTCCAGTACGCCGCGGCCGCTGATCAGGGCCTCCTTGGCGATACGGGTGGAGTTCTCGTAGCCGATGTAGGGGTTGAGCGCGGTGATCAGGCCGATGGAGTTCTCCATCAGGCGGCGGCAGTGCTCTTCGTTGGCGGTGATGCCGACGATGCAGTGCTCGCGGAGCATGTCCATGGCGCGCTGGAGCAGGCGGATCGAGTCGAAGATCTTGTAGGCGATCAGCGGCTCCATCACGTTCAACTGCAACTGGCCGCCTTCGGCGGCGAGGGTCAGGGCCAGGTCGTTGCCGATCACTTCGAAGGCGACCTGGTTGACCGCTTCCGGGATCACCGGGTTGACCTTGCCGGGCATGATCGAACTGCCCGGCTGGCGCGCCGGCAGGTTGATCTCGTTGATGCCGGTGCGCGGGCCGCTGGAGAGCAGGCGCAGGTCGTTGCAGATCTTCGACAGCTTGACTGCGGTGCGCTTGAGCATGCCGGAGAACAGCACGAAGGCGCCCATGTCGGAGGTGGCTTCGATCAGGTCGGCGGCGGGCTTCAGCGGCTGGCCGCTGATTTCGGCCAGGCGCTCGACGGCCAGCTTCTGGTAGCCGGGGTCGGCGTTGATGCCGGTGCCGATGGCGGTGCCGCCCAGGTTCACTTCGGTCAGCAGCTCGGGTGCCAGGCGACGCAGGCGGTCCAGGTCCTCGCCCAGGGTGGTGGCGAAGGCGTGGAATTCCTGGCCCAGGGTCATGGGCACGGCGTCCTGCAGCTGGGTGCGGCCCATCTTCAGCACATGGGCGAACTCTTCACCCTTGGCGGCGATGGCCTGGATCAGGCTGTCGAGGCTGGCCAGCAGGGCGTCGTGGCCCAGCAGGAGGCCGAGGCGGATGGCGGTGGGGTAGGCGTCGTTGGTGGACTGCGCCATGTTCACGTCGTTGTTCGGGTGAAGGTACTTGTACTCGCCCTTCTGCTTGCCCATCGCTTCGAGGCCGATGTTGGCGATGACCTCGTTGGCGTTCATGTTGGTGGAGGTGCCGGCACCGCCCTGGATCATGTCCACCACGAACTGGTCGTGGTACTCGCCACGGATCAGGCGGGCGCAGGCCTCGGTGATCGCGGCGTGCTTGTCGGCCGGCAGGTGGCCGAGCTGCTTGTTGGCGTCGGCGGCGGCCTGCTTGACCATGGCCAGGGCGACGACCAGTTTCGGGTAGTGCGACAGGGGCACTCCGGAAAGGCGGAAGTTCTGCACGGCGCGCAGGGTCTGGATGCCGTAATAGGCATCGGCGGAAACTTCGAGGGTGCCGAGCAGGTCTTTTTCGACGCGGAAGGATGCAGCAGCGGACATGATGCGATTCATCTCTGGAAGAACACGGCTAGTGCCGCGATGCCCGCTAATCTAAGGCTCCAGGCATTTTTAGACCAATGCTGTTATTCGCTGCCCTATGCACAATCGGCATAATGCAGGTGTGACGCCGCTTCGCTGGCAAGCGTGTGCACCAAAATCGAGCATTCCCTGGAAGGCCCCATGAACCTGGAAACCAAATGGCTGGAGGACTTCGTCGCCCTGGCCAACACCCGCAGCTTCTCCCAGGCCGCCGAGCGGCGCTTCGTCACCCAGCCGGCGTTCAGCCGGCGCATCCGCAGCCTGGAGGCGGCGTTGGGGCTGACCCTGGTGAACCGCTCGCGCACGCCGATCGAGCTGACCGACTCGGGTCAGCTGTTTCTGGTCACCGCGCGCAGCCTGGTGGAGCAACTGGGGGAGGTGGTGCGCCGCCTGCACCATCTGGAGGGCCAGCAGGGCGAGGTGTTGCAGTTCGCCGCGGCCCACTCCCTGGCGCTGGGTTTCTTCCCGCAGTGGATCGCCCGGTTGCGGGCCGAGGGGCTGAACATCTCCAGTCGCCTGATCGCCACCAACGTGGGGGAGGCGGTGCACTCGCTGAGGGAGGGGGGCTGCGACCTGATCCTGGCCTTCTATGACCCGGACGCGGCGCTGCAGATGGACCCGGAACTGTTCCCGTCCATGAGCCTGGGGCGCACCGAGATGCTGCCGGTGTGCGCGGTGGATGCCGAGGGCAGGCCGCTCTACGAGCTGGACAGCGGGCAGAGCGTGCCCCTGCTGGCCTACAGCGCCGGGGCTTTCCTCGGGCGTTCGGTGAACCTGCTGTTGCGCCAGCGGGCCCTGCGTTCCACCACGGTGTACGAGACGGCGATGGCCGACAGCCTCAAGAGCATGGCGTTGCAGGGCCTGGGCGTGGCCTGGGTGCCGCGCTTCAGTGCCGAGGCGGCGCTGGCGCGGGGGGACCTGGTGGTGTGCGGCGGGCCGCACTGGCACGTGCCGCTGGAGATCCGCCTGTACCGCTGTGCGCTGGTGCGCAAGGCGGCCATCCGCCTGCTGTGGCGCAAGCTGGAGGGCGGGCTGGGGGCGACGCTGGAAGGAGGAGGGGCCGGCTGAGCCGGCCCCGGCGGGTCAGGGGTTGATGACGATGCGGCCTTCGATCTTGCCGGCGCGCATCTGGTCGAAGATGCCGTTGATGTTGTCCATCGAGTCCTTGTGGATGGTGGCCTTCACCAGGCCTTCGCCGGCGAAGTCCAGCGCTTCCTGCAGGTCGGCACGGGTGCCGACGATGGAGCCGGTGATGCTGATGGCCTTGAGCACCACGTCGAAGATCGGCGTGGGGAAGTCGCCCGGGGGCAGGCCCACCAGGGCCACGGTGCCGCCGCGACGGGCCATGCCGATGGCCTGGCCGAAGGCGCTGTTGGACACGGCGGTGACCAGCACGCCGTGGGCGCCGCCGATGTCGCGCTGGATTACCTCGGCGGGGTTTTCGTTGCGGGCGTTGATGGTCAGGCTGGCGCCGAGCTTGCGGGCCAGGTCGAGCTTGGCGTCGTCGACGTCGATGGCGGCCACGTGCAGGCCCATGGCGCGGGCGTACTGCACGGCCACGTGGCCGAGGCCGCCGATGCCGGAAATGGCCACCCACTGGCCGGGGCGGGCGCCGGTGACCTTGAGGCCTTTATAGACGGTGACACCGGCGCAGAGGATCGGTGCGATCTCGTCGAACTCGACGTCCTTGGGCAGCAGCCCGACGTAGTTCGGGTCGGCCAGCACGTATTCGGCGTAGCCACCGTTCACCGAGTAGCCGGTGTTCTGCTGGCCTTCGCAGAGGGTTTCCCAGCCGGTCAGGCAGTGTTCGCAGCAGCCGCAGGCGGTGTACAGCCAGGGCACGCCGACCCGGTCGCCTTCGCGGACGCGGGTGACGCCGCTGCCGACGGCGGCGACGTAGCCGACGCCTTCATGGCCGGGGATGAAGGGCAGGGCGGGCTTCACCGGCCAGTCGCCCTCGGCGGCGTGGAGGTCGGTGTGGCAGACGCCGGAGGCCTCGATCTTCACCAGGATCTGGCCGGGGCCGGGCAGCGGCACCTTCACTTCCTCGATCCGCAACGGTTCGCCGAAGGCATGGACGACGGCGGCTTTCATGGTCTGGTTCATGGCGTTCACCTCCTGGCTGTGGAGCCTGGGAGTGTGCCGCGCCGAGCGTGACAAACCTTGCGCTGGGACAAGGTTCCGGCCCTTGGCGGGCACCGCATGACGGACGGTCGAGGCGGGTGATTACCGCGCCCGCCTTTGCGGTATACTGCGCGGCCTTCGGCCGGCAGCGCACGCCGGCCCACATCGCAGACAAGCCACGCCCTTGAGCGTGGCTTGTTGGTTTTCGACCCTTGATGAGGTACGACGATGAGCGCACTGGTAGGCGTGATCATGGGCTCCAAGTCCGATTGGAGCACCCTCAGCCACACCGCCGAGATGCTGGACAAGCTGGGCATCCCCTATGAAGTGAAGGTGGTCTCCGCCCACCGCACTCCGGACCTGCTGTTCCAGTACGCCGAAGAGGCCGAGGCCCGTGGCATCCAGGTGATCATCGCCGGTGCCGGTGGTGCCGCCCACCTGCCGGGCATGTGCGCGGCCAAGACCCACCTGCCGGTGCTCGGTGTGCCGGTGCAGTCGTCCATGCTCTCGGGCGTCGACTCGCTGCTCTCCATCGTGCAGATGCCGGCGGGCATCCCGGTCGCCACCCTGGCCATCGGCAAGGCCGGCGCGGTCAACGCCGCCCTGCTGGCCGCCAGCATCCTCGGCCACCAGCACCCGCAGTACCACGCGGCGCTGAAGGCCTTCCGCGACGAGCAGACTCGCTCGGTGCTCGACAACCCGGACCCGCGCGAGGCCTGACCCATGAAGATCGGCGTGATCGGCGGCGGCCAGCTCGGCCGCATGATGGCCCTGGCGGGCACCCCGCTGGGCATGGACTTCGCCTTCCTCGACCCGGCTCCCGACGCCTGCGCCCAGGCGCTCGGCGAGCACATACGCGCCGACTACGGCGACCAGTACCACCTGCGCCAGTTGGCCGACGAAGTGGACCTGGTGACCTTCGAGTTCGAGAGCGTGCCGGCCGAGACCGTGGCCTTCCTCTCCCAGTTCGTGCCGGTCTACCCCTCGGCCAATGCCCTGCGCATCGCCCGTGACCGCTGGTTCGAGAAGTCGATGTTCAAGGACCTGGGTATCCCCACCCCCGAGTTCGCCGACATCCAGTCCCAGGCGGACCTGGACGCCGCCGTGGCCGCCATCGGCCTGCCGGCGGTGATGAAGACCCGCACCCTGGGCTACGACGGCAAGGGCCAGAAGGTCCTGCGCAGCCCGGCGGACGTGGCCGGCGCCTTTGCCGAGCTGGGCAGCGTGCCCTGCATCCTCGAAGGCTTCGTGCCCTTCACCGGCGAAGTGTCCCTGGTGGCGGTGCGCGCCCGTGACGGCGAGACGCGCTTCTACCCGCTGGTGCACAACACCCACGAGAACGGCATCCTGCGCCTGTCCATCGCCAGCACCGACCACCCGCTGCAGGCCCTGGCCGAGGACTACGTCGGCCGTGTGCTGCGCGAGCTGGACTACGTCGGTGTGCTGGCCTTCGAATTCTTCGAAGTGGACGGCGGCCTGAAGGCCAACGAGATCGCCCCGCGCGTGCACAACTCCGGCCACTGGACCATCGAAGGCGCCGAGTGCAGCCAGTTCGAGAACCACCTGCGCGCCGTCGCCGGCCTGCCACTGGGTTCCACCGCCAAGGTGGGCGAGAGCGCCATGCTCAACTTCATCGGCGACGTGCCGCCGGTGGAGAAGGTGATCGCCGTCGGCGACTGCCACCTGCACCACTACGGCAAGGCCTTCAAGGCTGGGCGCAAGGTCGGCCACGCCACCCTGCGCAGCGCCGACCTGCCGACCCTGAAGGCGCGCATCGCCGAGGTCGAGGCGCTGATCGCCGGCTGAACCCCTGCCGCTGCGCTGCTGTCTGATCAAGGGCGTGTCCACGGACACGCCCTTTTTCATTCAGGATTCAGGAGTGACTGCCATGGGGCTCATCGGAACGCTTTTCATCGGCCTGATCGTCGGCCTGGTCGCACGCTTCCTCAAACCGGGCGACGACAGCATGGGCTGGATCTGGACCATCCTGCTGGGCATCGGCGGTTCCATCGCCGCCACCTACGGCGGCCAGGCGCTGGGCATCTACCGCGCCGGGCAGGGAGCGGGCTTCATCGGTGCGGTGGTGGGCGCCATCGTCCTGCTGATGATCTACAGCGCCATCAAGAAAGGCTGAGGGCTGGGAACCGGGAACGGGCGCGGCTAGTCTTAGCGCCTGTTTCCCGCCCGCGAGCCCGCCCCATGCGCCGTACCCTGCTGCTTCCCCTGCTGCTGTGCAGCGCCCTGGCCCACGCCCAGCTCCCCGAGACCGACTGGCTGGAGCTGATGCCCCCGGAGGACCGCAAGGCCCTGGAAGAGATGCCGGACATCAGCCACAACACCCCCGAAGGCGAAGGCACCTTCACCAACAAGGGCGGGTTGAAGCAGCAGGACAAGGACCTGCCGGCGGTGATGTATTCGGCGAAGACAGTGGCCACGCTCAACGGCAGGAAGATCCGCCTCGGAGGCTACCCGGTGCCGCTGGAGACCGATGCCAAGGGGCACAACACGCTGTTCTTCCTCGTGCCCTACCCGGGCGCCTGCATCCACGTACCACCGCCGCCGCCGAACCAGATCGTGCTGGTGCGCTTCCCCAAGGGCATCGCCCTGGACGACATCTACACCCCGCTCTGGGTGAGCGGCACGCTCAAGGTGGAGCCGGTCAGCAACGACCTGGCCGACGCCGCCTATGCGATGGACGCCGGCGAGGTGCGGGTGGTGCAGGACGAGGACCTCTGACGGGCCTCAGGCCACTTCGCCGCGGATGTACTGCTCCAGGTGCTGGATCAGGTTGTCCTGCTCGGCCATGGCTTCCTTCACCAGGTCGCCGATGGACAGCAGGCCGATCAGCTGGCCGTCTTCCACCACCGGCAGGTGACGCATGTGGCGGTCGGTCATCAGCGACATGCATTCGCGGATGCTCTGCCGGGCGTGGACGGTGAACACCGGCTCGGTCATGAACTCGCGCACCGGCGTCGCCACCGAGGAACGCCCCTGGAGCACGCCGCGCCGGGCGTAGTCACGCTCGCTGACGATGCCTACCAGGCGACTGCCTTCGGTGACCGGCAGGGCGCCGATGTTCTGTTCCGCCATCAGGCGCAGGGCCTCGAGCATCGGGGCATCGGCCTCGATGGTGTGGACCTGTTGGCGAGGCTTGGCGTGAAGCATCTGGGCGACGGTTTTCATGGCTTCTCCTCCCTGGGGATGGCGCTGACTGGAAGCGCAGGATGCACCCGCAGCCGGTGCGGCGGCCAAGTAGGAATTTTCATGATGACCATTGAGAAATTCATGAGCCGGGCAGATGCAGGAACAGCCGCACCGGGTGGATCGCGCTTCCGCAGCTCTCGTAGCCTGGGCTTCAGCCCAGGGATGTTCGGCTCCAGGTCCCCGGGCTGAAGCCCGGGCTACCGGGCTCGGGGCTGGCGGGTGTAGATCCACAGGGGGCTTCGGTATCGGGGGGAGTCCGGTCGGTGGATAAAAAGAGCGTTATCCACCCTACGCAATGTCCGGCACCGCGCTTCACCGATCCACCGGCGGTGCTGCGGCGGGCCCGGATGGTGGGCTGAAGCCCACCCTACGCCTGTGCTGCTCCCGTAGCCTGGGCTTCAGCCCAGGGATATGCGGCTCCAAGTCCCCGGGCTGAAGCCCGGGCTACGGCTGGTAGGTGTAGATGCCACAGCGGGAGGCTTCGGTGTCGGGTGTGAGTTCGGTTGGTGGATAAAAAGAGCGTTATCCACCCTACGCAGTTACCGGCACCCGT
>NZ_LXJQ01000066.1:0-28727 GCF_001728925.1 Pseudomonas sp. 1D4 | reverse complement strand
TGCGGCGAGCAATGTGGCGTTGTTGCACCGCCTGTACACCGACAACACCGTCAACCAGATGCCAGCCGATGCCCAGCAGGGCGCAATCAAGGTCTATGTCGAAGGGATCGGTACGCAGAGTGAAGGCCGAGACAATCTCTATAGCCAGGCCACCGGTCAGGGCTCGTCTGGCGTAACCGCCCGGGTCAGGCAAAGTCCCGGCCTGATCGAAGAGCAAATCAAGTTTTTCCAAAACACCAACCCAGACGCCAATATTCGCACCCTCGAATTCGACATCTTCGGCTTCAGCCGGGGCGCCGCCTCCGCGCGCCACTTCGCCAACGAGGTGCTCAAGCCCGGGGGCGGGGTGCTGGCCCAGGTGCTGGGGCCCGCCCGTCTCGGCCTGCCGGCGGACTTCGACTGGGCCCGGGACGTGCAGATCAACTTCATCGGGCTGTTCGACACCGTGGCCGCCATCAACGCCCCGCTCAAGGGCGACTTTTCGGTCAATGACTACAACCCCGGCGTCAACCTCTACCTGCCGGCCGACTGCGCCCGCAAGGTGCTGCACATCACCGCGCGGGATGAAAAGCGCTGGCAGTTCGCCCTCAATCGGGTGTTCCCGGGGCATGAGGAGCTGGCGCTGCCGGGCGTCCATTCCAATATCGGCGGCGGCTACCGCCCGCTGCAGCAGGAGCGCCTGTTGCTCACGAAGCCGGAAGTCACCGTGGTCACGCCCCGGCGCCCCCTGGAGCACAGCCGCGCCTGGCAACAGGCCCTGCGGGAAGCCGACCGCCTCATGGGGCGGGGTCTGCCGGGCGACGGCGAACTCAGGCCCATCGCCTGGCGCGCGGCCCAGCCCACACATGAACGGGGGATGGTGCCCAGCGAGCGCTGGATGGTCGCCGTGGCCATGGATCGCAAGGTCTACGGCGACCTGTCCAAGGTGGCCCTGAGGGCCATGCATGAGGCGGCCCTGAATCACGAGGTGCCTTTCGAACCGCTTGAAGACGACCCCCGTTTCGTTCTGCCGAAGGACCTCGCCCCCATCGCCGAGAAGCTCCTTGCCTATGCCCGGGGTGCCAGCAGTCGCCTGACCTTGGAGGAAGAACGCCACCTGCTGGGCCGCTACATCCACACCTCCGCCCACTGGGTGCCAACTGCCGGCCTGTTGCTCAACAAACCGGCCAACCAACGGCTGGCCTACAACCAACGACCTCAAGAGGGTTACCCGGAATGACATGGCGTCTATTGATCGCCCTCCTGCTGCTCTTGCCGCTGAACGGCTGCGCCAGCAACGTTCCCCGCCTGCCCTATCCCACCTGGTACATCGGCGTGGGAGCACCCCGCCATATGGAGGTCTGGGTGGAAAGCGTGGATGTGGTCGATCGCCGCAACCTGGCCTTCGAGCGCGTACACGGTGGCGTAGCGGCCTACAACAATCGAGCCGAGGGTTGGTGGGAAGGTGGCGGCAAGATGAAACCCATCAACAACGTCGACCTGCCCAACCTCATCTTTGTGCGCTGGCAATCTCTGGTGGAACCCCAGGTCTACAAGTTGCGCATCACTATTCCGCAGTGGGTACGGGAAGAGATGGTCAAGCCACAGCGCACGATCTGCGTTCACTCCACCGAGAAGGAAACCCAATATCGCGACAGCATATCCATCGGCCTGGCCCCCGGGGGCATCGTTAAAGTTTGGCTTATGGGGCCCTGTCTCAAAGGCAAAGAGGTCGGCCGTTTCGTTGGGGTAGTCGAACGCAAGGGGCCGAGTCAAGGGCAGACGGAAGGCCGCTTTTACCGAGCCCCCAGCGAAGCTGCACGCACCTATATCGAACAGCACGGGATTCCCTATGACTCCTGGTAAGGGTTACCCGGAATGATCTTGCGACTGACCGTTGCCCTTCTGCTCCTTCCCCTGAGCGGCTGCGCGAGTGGCGGCCCTAAGCTCCCCTATCCCACCTGGTACATCGGCGCAGGCGCCCCACGGCATATGGAGGCCAGAGTCGAAAGTATGGATGTGGTTGATCGCCGCAACCTAGCCTTTGAACGCGTGTATAGCGGAGTGGTGGGCTATGCGGCAAAGACAGAAGGCTGGTGGAGTGGCGGGGGGGCCATGAAGCCGGTCAACAACGTCGACCTGCCCAATATCATCTTCGTGCGCTGGCAATCCCTGGTGGAGCCCCAGGTCTACAAGTTGCGCATTGATATCCCGGAGTGGGTACGGGAAGAAATGCTCGCTCCACGGGCCGAGTACTGCTCCGTCACCAAGCAAGTCGATACCAGCTACCGAAAGATGATCAGCATTGGCCTAGCGCCGGGAGGCATAGTCAAGGTTTGGGTAGGAGGGGCTTGCCTGCCCTTCAAGGAAGTTGGCCGTTTCGTTGGTGTAGTCGAACCCAGGGGCACGCACAAAGGGTACCGAGGAGGACACTTCACCCTGAAGCCAAGCGAAGCCGCGCGAGCCTATATCGAGCAGCACGGCATTCCGTATGACTCCTGGTGAAACCGCAGCCCGCCCGCCTATACCATGGCAAGGCTGGGGAGTCGCCGTGGCATGGCACGCACGGTCTACGGTGATCTGTCCAAGGTGGCCCTGCAGGCCATGCATGAGGCGGCCGTGAAGTTCGAAGTACCGCTGAAAGCGTTACCCGCCGAAGCAGCATTCCAACTGCCCGATGACCTCGCCCCCATCGCTGAAAAGCTGCTCGCCTATACGCGGGGTGCCAGCAATCGCCTGACTCACGAGGAAGAGCGTTACCTGCTGGGGCGCTACATCCACACCTCCGCCCACTGGGTGCCAACTGCCGGCCTGTTGCTCAACAAACCGGCCAATCAACGGCTGGCTTACAACCAGCGTCCTCAAGAGGGTTACCCGGAATGACTTTACGACTGATCGTTGTACTCCTGCTGCTCCTGCCCCTGAGCGGCTGTGCGAGTGGCGGCCCCAAGCTCCCTTATCCCACCTGGTACATCGGCGTGGGAGCACCCCGTCATATGGAAGTCTGGGTAGAAAGCGTAGATGTGGTCGATCGCCGCAACCTGGCCTTTGAGGGGGTGTATAGCGGAGTTGCGAGCTATGGCGCGAAAACGGCAGGCTGGTGGCAAGGCGGCGCGGGTTCCATGCCTATCAACAACGTTGACCTACCCAACCTCATCTTCGTGCGCTGGCAATCCCTGGTGGAGCCCCAGGTCTACAAATTGCGCATCACCATCCCGCAGTGGGTACGGGACGAGATGGTCAAGCCCCAGCGCACGGTCTGCGTACATTCCACCGAGGAGGAAATCCAATACCGCAAAGCCATCTCCATTGGCCTGGCTCCAGGGGGCATCGCCAAGGTCTGGGTGGGAGGGCCTTGTCTCAAAGGAAAGGAAATCGGCCGTTTCGTTGGGGTAGTCGAACGCAAGGGGCCAAGTCAGGGCCAGACAGAAGGCCGCTTCTACCGAGCCCCCAGCGAAGCTGCACGCGCCTACATCGAGCAGCACGGGATTCCCTATGACTCCTGGTAAGGGTTACCCGGAATGAATTTACGACTGATCGCTGTACTCCTGCTGCTCCTGCCCCTGAGCGGCTGTGCGAGTGGCGGCCCTAAGCTCCCCTATCCCACCTGGTACATCGGCGTGGGAGCACCCCGTCATATGGAAGTCTGGGTGGAAAGCGTGGACGTGGTCGACCGCCGTAACCTGGCCTACGAGCGTGTGTATGGCGGGGTGGTTGGCTATGGCGCAGAAACCAAAGGTTGGGGATTGGGTGTAGGAGGGTCCAAACCCGTTAACAACGTCGACCTGCCCAACATCATCTTCGTGCGCTGGCAATCCCTGGTGGAGCCCCAGGTCTACAAGTTGCGAATCACTATCCCACAGTGGGTACGGGACGAGATGGTCAAGCCCCAGCGCACGGTCTGCGTTCATTCCACCGAGGAGGAAACCCAGTACCGCAAAGCCATCTCCATCGGTCTCGCACCTGGCGGCATCGTCAAGGTCTGGGTGGGAGGGCCCTGTCTCAAAGGTAAGGAGATCGGCCGTTTCGTTGCGGTAGTCGAACCCAGGGGGCCACACAAAGGATACCGGGGGGGACGCTTCACCCTGAAGCCAAGCGAAGCCGCGCGAGCCTATATCGAGCAGCACGGCATTCCCTACGACTCCTGGTGAGGGCTACCCGGAATGACCTTACGACTGATCGTTGCCCTCCTGCCGCTCCTGCCCCTGAGCGGCTGTGCTGTCGCGGTGTAGTCCGGCCATCAGAACAACGCCAGGCTGTAGGTGAGGAAGACCCGGTTCTGGTCGACGTCGGTGCTGGCCTGGCTGCGCAGGCTGGCGTTGCGCCAGGTGATGCCCAGGCCCTTGGCCGGCCCGGCCTGCACCACGTAGGCCAGGGTGAAGTCCCGTTCCCACTCTTGCAAATGCCCGCGTTCGGAGCGGATGCCGCTGCCTTTGAGGTAGGCGATGTTGCTGGTCAGCCCCGGCAGCCCCCAGGTGCCGAAGTCCAGGCCGTACTGGGCCAGCCAGGTGCGTTCGCCGGCGCGGGCGAAGCTGTTCAACTGGCGGTCGGTGATGAGGTAGACGTCGCTGCCGTTGCCCTGGTTGGGCTGGATGAAGTGGCTGTCGCCGGTCAGGCGCTGGTAGCCGGCGCCGAGGGTGTGGGCGCCGAGGCTCCAACTGAACAGGGCGCTCCAGGCACGATTGTCCACCCGGCCGCGATGGGCGCCGCTCTCGCCGTTGCCGGGGCCGTAGTAGCCGGCGGCGGTGTAGCCCTCGGCGCGGCCGCTGTGGCTGGCGTTGCGGCCGCTGGCGCGGGTGTCGAAGTGGCGCAGGTCGGTCTTCAGCGTGCCCAGGGGCAGCGCCTGTTCGTGGTTGAGGCCGACGAAGTGCTGGCGATAGAAGTCCTCCAGTTGGCCCAGGTAGTACTGCACCTGCAACTGCTGGCTGACCTGGTAGTCCAGGCCGAGGAAGTCGAAGGCGTCGCTGTAGCGGGCCGGCGCCGCGCTGACGGCGTTGCCGGGCTTGCGCGGGCTGTTGGCGCCGTTGATGGAGAGGTCGTCGCGGTGGCTCTGGGCGCGCCCCTTGGCCTGGCGCAGGCGGCCGGCCAGCAGGGTGAGGTCGTCGAACTCGCGCACCGTCAGCTGGGCGCCTTCGAAGGTCTGCGGCAGCAGGCGCCCGTCGTTGGCCTTGATCACCGGCAGGCGCGGGATCAGGGTGCCGACCCGCGCCTCGCTGGCGCCGACACTCAGCTTGGCGGTGAGCCCGAGGCTGCTGTATTCGTCGCGGGCGCGGCCGTCGTGCTCCAGGGGGAACAGGGCGCTGGGGGTGCGGGCCTGGTCGGCCTTGCCGGCGCGGCCGCCACCGTCCAGGCGGAGGCCGAGCAGGCCGATGGCGTCGAGGCCGACGCCCACCGTGCCTTCGGTGTAGCCGGACTGGTAGTCCAGGCGCAGACCCTGGCCCCATTCCTCGGTCTGGCCGGCGTGGCCGTCGCGGTTGTCCTGGTTGAAGTAGAAGTTGCGCAGCGACAGGGTGGCGTGGCTGTCGTCGATGAAGCCGTCCGCCTCGGCCAGGCCCACGGCGAGGGCCAGTGACAGGGCGAGGGGGATGCGGGGATGGATGGCGGTCATGGCGTGTCCTCCTTGTGATCGTGGGCGGTTCAGGCCTGGTGCAGGCGCTCCAGGGCCTGGCGGTGCAGCTGGGGATCGCCGGCGGCCAGCACGCTGCTGCCGGAGCCAAGGCCGAGCGGGCGGCCCTGCCAGTCGCTGATCACCCCGCCGGCGCCTTCGATGACCGGCACCAGGGCGCAGTAGTCCACCGGCGCCATGCCGCCGCCGTCGGCCACCAGGTCGATGCGCCCCCGGGCGAGGTTGGCGTAGGCGCTGCAGGCGGCGCCGTAGAGACGCCAGCGGGTGGCGTCGCGCAGCCGGGCGAAGGCCGCCAGGTGGGTGTCCGGCAGGCTTTCCGGGTTGCTGCTGGCCAGCAGCGCGCGGGCTAGCTCGGCGCAGGGGCGGGTGCGCACCGGCTGGCCGTTGAGGCGGGTAGGCTGGCCTTCCACGCCGACCCAGCGCAGGCCGGCGATGGGCAGGTCGACCACCCCCAGCACCGGGCGCCCGTCGCGGCACAGGGCGATCAGCGTGCCGTACACCGGGACCCCGGCGATGAAGGCCTTGGTGCCGTCGATGGGGTCGAGCACCCAACTGAATTCGGCGTCGCGCTGGTGGTCGGGGTACTCCTCGCCCACCACGCCGAAGTTGGGGGTGTGGTGGGCGATGGCCTCGCGCAGCTCGTGCTCGATGGCGCGGTCGATGGCGGTGACGGGGCTGGCGTCGTCCTTGTCCTCGAAGGGCTGGCCGTCCTCCAGGGCGGTCTGCCAGTGGGCCTGCAGGCGGGCGCGGGCAAGGTCGGCGAGGTGTTCGGCGGTGGCGCGGTGGTGGCTGGCGGTCATGTCCGGCTCCGGTGTCAGAGGGCTTTGTCGAGGCCTTTCCAGGCGCTGAGGAAAGCGTCGCGGCCGGCGATGGCGGCCTGCTCGTCGGTGGGGAAGACGCTGATGTCCTTCAGCTCCGGCAGCTCGACGTGGGCGCTGACCTCGATGTCGCTGCGGCTCGGCCGGCGGTAGGCCTGCTCCAGCAGGGCGATCTGGGTGTCGCGGCTCAGCAGCAGGTCGTAGAGGCGCTTGCCGGCCTCGGGGTTGGGGCCGTTCTTCACCAGCACCAGGGCCTCTTCGGTGACGAAGGTGCCGTCGGCCGGGTAGACCAGGCGGATCTCCCGCTGGCCACCGGCGACATAGGCGTAGGCGTTGCCCTCGAAGGTCAGGCCGACGGTGTATTCGCCCTGGGCCACCTGGTTGAGCACGGCGCTGGAGTTGCGCGAGACCACCAGGTTGGCGGCCAGGCGGCGGAAGTCGTCCTCGCCCAGCAGTTGGCGCAGGCCCCAGAGTGCGGTGTAGGCGGTGGAGGTGGCGGTGGGGTCGCCGACGATGATCCGCCCCTTCCAGGCCGGGTCCAGCAGGTCGCGCCACTGGGTGGGCTCCTTGAGCCCGCCGAGCTGCTTGCGGTTCACCATCATCACCACCACCTGGATGTTGGCGGTGCTCCACAGCTGCTGCGGGTGCTGCTGCGCCTCGGGGATGGCCTGGGCCTGGGGCGAGCGGTAGGGCGCGTAGAGCGCGGTGAAGGCGCCCAGGGTGTTGGGCTGCGAACTCCAGAACACGTCGGCCCGAGCCGCCTGGCCCTCGGCCTCGATGCGCTTGAGCAGGGCGGCGCTGGAGCCGTTGACCACGCCTATCTTCAGGCCCGGGTCGAGGCGCTGGCCGCTGTCCAGCAGGGCCTGCACCGCCGAGTCGTTGTTGGTGGTGTAGAGCACCGCCTGCTCGCGGGCGAGGGCGGGTTGCAGCAGGTTGAGGGCGAGGGCGGCCAGCAGGGCGGGCAGCCGGTGCTTCCAGGTGGCGTTCATGGCGACTCCTTGGTGCGGTTCAGAAGACCTTGATGCGGAACACCCGGGTGGCGATGACCACCGGGACCAGGGTGAGCAGGACCAGCACCAGCCCGTAGGCCGCTGCCTGGCCCTGGAGGCCGGTTTCCACCAGGCGGAAGACCTGGATGGTGATGGTCTCGCGGCCGGCCGAGTACACCACCAGCGAGGCGCTCAGCTCGGCGACGATGGTGGTCCAGGTGAGCACCGCCGCGGCGGCCACGGCGGGCGCCATCAGCGGCAGCACCACCTTGAAGAAGGAGCGCAGCGGCGGTACGCCGAGGCTGATGGAGGCCTCCTCGATGGAGTCGGGGATGTTGTAGAGGGTGGCCGAGGCACTGCGCACGCCGAAGGGGAAACGGCGGATGACGAAGGCGACCACGATGATCGCCGCCGTGCCGCTGAGGGCCAGCGGGCCGCTGTTGAAGGTCATCACCAGGCCGATGCCGAGCACCGTGCCGGACATGGCCAGGGGCAGCATGGCGAGGTAGTCGATGGCCGGGGTGAGCAGGTTCTTCTTCTTGATCACCAGGTAGCTGATGACCACGCTGAGCAGGATGCCCACCAGGGTCGCCAGGGCGCCGTAAGCCAGGGTGTTGAGGATGGGGTCCGGACTGCGCAGCAGGACCCGCTCCAGGTTCTCCAGGGAGAAACTGCCCCAGTGCATCACCGGCCCCCGTGCGCGGGTGAAGGCGCTGGCCAGCACCGTCAGCAGCGGCAGTGAGGAGAGCAGGATGAACAGCGCCGTGGCCGCACCCAGCAGCGCGCCGCGTACCCCACGCAGGCGCTGGGCCGGGGCGCTGCGGCCCTGGACGATCTCGTAGCGCTTGCGCCCCACCAGCCAGCGCTGGAGGAACAGCACCCCCGCGACGATGGCGATGGACAGGGTGGCCAGGGCGCTCTGCAGGCCGGCGTTGGTGCCCATCTCGGAGACGAAGCTGAGGTAGGTGAGCACCGAGAGCAGCTGCACCTTGCCGCCCAGCAGGGTGGCGATGGCGAAGTTGCCCACCACCAGGGTGTACACCAGCAGCCCGGAGGCCAGCACGGCGGGCAGCACCACCGGCAGCATCACCTGCAGCCGCGCCTTGGCCGGCGGCACGCCGAGGCTCTGGGCGGCTTCTTCCAGCTGGGTGTCGAAGCCGCGGATGGCGGCCAGGGTGCCGAGGTAGATGTAGGAGTAGTAGACCAGGCTCATCACCAGCACCAGGCCGGGCCAGCCGTAGAAGCTGGGCAGGGTGAGGCCGAGGTGGTCCTCCAGGGCGCGGGTGAGCAGGCCGTTGTTGCCGAGGAGCATCAGCCAGGTCTGGCTGACGATCACCTCCGGGACCACCAGGGTGCACACCGGCAGCACCGCTACCAGCGCCTTGCCGGGGAAGTCGAAGCGCGCGGTGACGTAGGCCAGGGAGACCCCGAGCACGCTGGCGCAGCCGGTCACCAGGGCGCCCAGCAGCAGGGTGTTGCCGAGGGCGCGCAGGTAGCGCGGGTCGTCCAGCAACTGGGCCCAGCCGTCGCCGGCACCGGCCACGCTGCCGTGCAGCAGGTTGGCCAGGGGCCAGAGCAGGAACACCAGCAACAGCCCCAGGGCGAACAGGGCGAGGAGCAGCCAGGGGGAGGGCAGGCGCCGGTTCATTGGGCCACCACCCGGAGCTGTGCGGGGTCGAACTCCAGGCTCACCGGCTGGCCTTCGTGGAAGCCGTCGCCGTCGGTGCCGAAGCGGTCGACGTTGAGCTGCTGGGCGTCGGCCAGTTCGATGCGGTAGCTGGTGCGGTTGCCCAGGTACTGCTTGCGCCGCACCTGGCCGGCCAGGCAGTTGCCGGCGGTCTGCCCGGCGGGGCGCAGGCGGATGTTTTCCGGCCGCGCCACCAGGTGCACCTCGGGCTCGGGCAGCGTGGCCTCGGCGCGGGCCTGCAGGGGCTGGCCGGCCACCAGCACGCGGATGCCGTCGTCGCCGGCCTGCTCCAGCACACGCGCGGCCAGCAGGTTGGCCGAGCCGATGAAGTCGGCGGCGTAGGTGCTGGCGGGGGACTGGTAGATGGCCTGGGGGCTGCCCAGTTGCTCGATGCGGCCCTTGCGCATCAGGGCGATGCAGTCGGAGAGGGCCAGGGCCTCTTCCTGGTCGTGGGTGACGAAGACGGTGGTGATGCCGATCTCCCGCTGCAGGTCGGCGATGGCGGCGCGGATCTGCAAGCGCAACTGGGCGTCGAGGTTGGACAGCGGCTCGTCCATCAGCAGCACTTCCGGCTCGATGGCCAGGGCGCGGGCCAGGGCCACCCGCTGCCGCTGGCCGCCGGAGAGGGCGGCGGGGTGGCGCTCGGCGAAGCCACTCATGCCGACCCGCTCCAGGTACTCGCCCACCGTGCGGCGCAGGGTCGCCGCGTCGGTCCGGCGGGCGCGCAGGCCGTAGGCGACGTTGTCGAACACGGTCTTGTCGGGGAACAGGGCGTAGTCCTGGAAGACCATGCCGATGCCGCGCCGGTGGGCGGGGACCTGGGTCATGTCGACGTCGCCGAAGGCCAGGCGCCCGCCGCTGGGGCGGATGAAGCCGGCGATCACCCGCAGCAGGGTGGTCTTGCCGCAGCCGCTGGGGCCGAGCAGGGTGAAGAAACTGCCGTCGGGGATGTGCAGGTCGAGGCCGTCGATGACCTTGATCCCGCTGCCGTAGCTGACGTCCAGCTGGCTGATGCTGATGGATGACATCGCATTTCTCCGTTCGCGTGTTTGTTCTTGTTGGCGCGGGGGCGGTGCCAGACGGCCCGCCCCGGGGCGTCGTTGCACCCCGTGGATGGGCCTACTGTGAACGGGGCGCGGGCGGGTGGCTTGATCGATTCGCCCGGTTGCGGTGCGCGGTTCGGCACAGCCCGGTGGCTCGCTTCAGGCGCGGCAGCGCTCGCGGTACTGGCTCGGGGAGAGCCCGGTGAGGGCCTTGAACTGGCGGCTGAAAGCGCTGTGGTCGGCATAGCCGCAGCGGTAGGCGATCTCGGTGATGGGCAACTCGCCGGCCAGTAGCTGGGTGGCGGCACCCAGGCGTGCCTTGTGGATCATCTGCCGGGGGCTGAGCTGGAAGATGCGTTTGCACAGCCGGCCGAGCTGGGAGGTGGAGAGTCCGGCGATGGCGGTGAGGTCATCGAGGCTGATGGGCTCGGCGAAGTGCTCGCGGATGTGGGCGTCCACTGCCGCCAGGCGCTGGAAGGCCGGGTGGCTGGACTGCGGCGCCTGCAGGTCGTAGGAGATGCCGGCCATGCCGATGACCCGCTGCGCCGGGTCGCGCAGGGCCAGCTTGTGGGTCAGGCACCAGCCGGGTTTGCGGCCGGGGTAGAGGTGCAGTTCCAACTGGTCGCTGAGCTGGTCGCCGGCCTCCAGCACCTGGCGGTCCTGCTCGGTGTAGAGGTGGCCGAAGCGGCGCGGGAACACGTCCTCGGCGGTGCGCCCCAGCAGCGGCGCCTTGTCCTTGAAGCCGCAACGCTGGGCGAGGGTCTGGTTGACCAGCACGTAGCGGGCGTCCAGGTCCTTGACGAAGAACACCACGTCCGGCATCGCGTCCAGCAGCGGCGCGACCTGCTCCAGGCAGCGCAGCAGGCTGGGCAGGTCCGGGGCGTGTGAAAGGCATTCGAGCTGCATCGTGCATACGCCGGAGGCTGGCTGTCGGGAGGGTTCGACCCGTCGGCCGCCGGTCCCGGGCGGCCTTGGGCGAAGAACCTAGCCCGGCCCGTTCGACGGACGCCAGAGGCCGGGCGCCCCGGGGAGGGGCGCGCAATTGCGTATTCACGGGGGAGAAGGTGACCGGTGGGTCGGTCGCCATTTCCTGCCGGGCCAGGCCCCGCTCCGTGCGTGCGGGGCGCCGGGTCAGCTGCGGCGTTCGACGATGTAGCGGGCCAGGGCGCGCAGCGGCTCGGCGGCCTCGCCCAGGGGGCGCAGGGCGTGCAGGGCCTGGTCGCGCAGCTCCAGGGCGTAGTCCTTGGCGGCGTCGAGGCCGAGCAGGGCGGGGTAGGTGGGCTTGTCGGCGGCCTGGTCCTTGCCCTGGGTCTTGCCGAGGGTGGCGGTGTCGCTTTCCACGTCGAGGATGTCGTCCTGCACCTGGAAGGCCAGGCCCACGGCGCGGGCGTAGACCTGCAGGGCACGCAGCAGGGTGTCGTCGGCACGGCCGCTGGCCAGGGCGCCCAGGCGCACGCTGGCTTCGATGAGGGCGCCGGTCTTGTGCCGGTGCATGGTCTCCAGGGCGGCCTGGTCGAGACGGATGCCCACGGAGCCGAGGTCGATGGCCTGGCCGCCGACCATGCCGGCGGGGCCGGAGGCCTGGGCCAGGGCGGTGATCATGGCCAGGCGGGTGTCGCCGTCCTGCGGGTTGCGCCGACGGTCGGCCAGCACTTCGAAGGCCAGCGCCTGCAGGCCGTCGCCGGCGAGGATGGCGCAGGCTTCGTCGAAGGCCTTGTGGGTGGTGGGCTTGCCCCGGCGCAGGTCGTCGTCGTCCATGGCCGGCAGGTCGTCGTGGACCAGGGAATAGGCGTGGATCAGCTCCACCGCGCAGGCGGCGCCGTCGGCCTGGGCGAGGTCGCCGCCGAGGGCCTCGCAGGCGGCGTAGACCAGCAACGGGCGGACGCGCTTGCCGCCGTTGGTGACGCTGTAGCGCATGGCCTGGTAGAGGCGGTCCAGCTCGTTGGAGGGGGCGTCGAACAGGGTTTCCAGGGCGGCGTCGACACGCGCCTGGCAGCGGGACTGGTAGGCGGCGATCATGCCGGCTCGTCCGCGTCGAAGGGGGCTTCCTCCAGCTCGCCGTCGCGCTCCAGCAGCATCTGCACCTTCTGTTCGGCCTGGCTCAGGGCGCCCTGGCATTCCCGGGTCAGGCGGATGCCCTGCTCGAAGGCGCTCAGCGAGTCTTCGAGCGAGAGTTCGCCGCTTTCCAGGCGTTCGACCAGCGCTTGCAGGTCGGCGAGTGACTGTTCGAAGTCGGGGGTGGCTTTCTTGCGGGCCATGGAGGGGTCTCGGGGGATTTCAGAACGGGCGGACACTAGCAGAGGCGCGGCCTTGCGGGCAATCGACGGTGGTCGTAGCGGGGTGGGTTCGATGGCCGCGCAGGACGATGGGGGCCCCGGGAAATGGTGGATCGGTGGAGCGCGATCCACCCTACGGGGGCGCCGGGTTTCAAGGATTGAGGAAGTAGTAGGCAGTCATCCCGGTGCCGACGGCGATGACCCAGGCGCGCAGCCAGGCGGTGGGCAGGCGTTTGGCCAGGGCGCCGCCGGCGTAGCCGCCTGCGCTGGCGGCGGCCAGCAGGACGGCCAGTTCGGCCCAACTGACCCGGCCGGCGAGGACGAAGGTGACCACGGCGGTGCTGTAGATGGTGCTGGAGAGCAGGTTCTTCAGGGCGTTGGCGCGCAGCAGCGGGTGCCCTTCGATGGAGAAGGCGGCCAGTTGCAGGATGCCCATGCCGGCGCCGAAGTAGCCGCCGTAGACGGCCACCAGGGCGTGGGCCAGGCCGCCGCCAAGGCCGTGGGGCGGCAGACCCTCGGCGCTGCGGTGGCGGTTCACCCAGCGGCTCAGCCAGGGGCTGGCGGCGAACAGCAGGGTGGCGGCGGCCAGCAGCCAGGGGATCAGCCGGCGGAACACCGCATCGCCGCCGGCCAGCAGGAGCAGCCCGCCGGCCACGCCCCCCAGCACCGAGAGCAACACCAACGGGACGACGTAGCGCCCCAGCGGGCGCAACTGCTCGCGGGCGGCCCAACTGGCGGCCAGGCTGGCGGGCCAGAGGGCGACGGCGTTGGTGGCATTGGCGGTGACCGGCGGCAGGCCGGTGGCCATGAGGGCGGGGAAGGAGAAGAAGGTGCCGCCCCCGGCGAGGGCGTTCATGCCGCCAGCGGAGAAACCGGCGAGCAGCAGGAGGAAGCAGTCGGCAAGCGTCATGGGGCCCCGCAAAAAGGCGCGAGCTTACGCACCTGGGCGGCCCGGGGCAAAGCACCGGGTCATTCGGCGAGGCAGGCGTCGGACTGCTTGGTGTAGGTGACGGCGCGGGTCTGCCCGTGGGTATCGAGGTAGGTCATGGTCGCTTCCACCCGTTGGCAGGCGAGCGGGTGGGGCTCCTCGATGCTGAGCACCTTGGCGATGTCGAGGTCCATGCCGTAGGTGTACGGGACGGGTTGCGGGGTGTCGGCGAGGGCGCTGGTGGCGAGGCCGGCGAGCAGGGCGCCGATGAGCAAGGTGTGGTGGTTGCGCATGGGGAGCTCCAGGCTGTGGAACAGGCCGCCATGAGAACCCGTGCGCCGCTGCGGAAAAAGCCGATGGCGGAGAAAGGGCTTTTCCGCAGGGCGTAACAATCACGGCGGTGAGAGGTCCTGCCGCTCCTGCTGGCGTTCGGCTTCGATCTGCTCGAAGCAGTCGCGCATGGCCTCCACCAGGCGCGGTTCGAAGTGCCTGCCGGATTGCTCGAGGATGTAGGCCTGGGCGCGCTCGAGGTCCCAGGCCTGCTTGTAGGGGCGGGGGGAACGCAGGGCGTCGTAGACGTCGCAGATGGCGGCGATCCGCGCTGCCAGGGGGATGTCCTCCCCGGTGAGTCCGCGCGGGTAGCCGCTGCCGTCCCACTTCTCGTGGTGGCCGTAGGCGATGTCGGCGGCCATGTCGATCAGCAGCGTGCCGCGCTCGTCGTGGAGGATGGCGTAGCCGATGTCGGGGTGCTGCATCATCGTGCGGCGCTCGTCCTCGGTGAGGGCGCCGGGCTTGAGGAGGATGTGGTCGGGGATGCCGATCTTGCCCAGGTCGTGCATGGGGGCGGCGAGGCGGATGGTTTCGCACCAGTGTTCCGGCATACCGATGCTGCGGGCCAGCAGGGCAGCGGAGTGGCCGATACGCAGGATGTGCTCGCCGGTCTCGTCGTCGCGGTAGCTGGCGGCCCGGCTGAGCCCGCGAATGGCGGCGCGGTAGCTTTCGTTGAGCTGTTCGGTGCGCTCGCGCACTTCCTGTTCGAGGTGCTCGTTGAGGTGCTGCAGGCGTTCGGTGGCCTCGGCCAGGTGCAGGCAGTTGCGGATGCGCAGCAGCAGCTCGGGCAGGTCCAGGGGTTTGGTGACGTAGTCGTTGGCTCCAAGTTCCAGGCCCCGGCGGCGGTTCTCCGGGTCGCTCAGGGCAGTGAGGATGATCACCGGGGTGCGCGCCCGGTCGCGGTTGGCCAGGGCTTCGAGGATGGCGAAGCCGTCGGGCTGGGGCATGTCCAGGTCCAGCAGGAGCAGGTCCCAGGGTTCGCGCTGCAGCCAGTTCAGGGCCTCGGCAGAGTCGGAGAAGCACACGAGGTTGCGCAGCTTGAAGGCCTTCAGGCTGCATTCCAGCAACTTCAGGTTGTGGGCCACGTCGTCGACGATGACGATCCGGGCTTCGGTGGGGATCTCGGAAAACATCAGGTTGCTCCACGGCCCTTCGAATCGGGGCTCAGCCGGCTGATCATCCCGCCGGCCGGCGGTGTGGTCTGGTAGACCTTGGTCGTGCCCGGGACTGGCGTACAGAAGGTATAGGCGGAAATTCCGCCGCCATCTCGCCACCGTTTCGCCGTGTACATGCCGAATGATGGCCATTTGATGGCTCTGGCCGCGTGGGTGCTGCGATCACCCACGCCCCGGCAGGCCCGCGAGGCGGGCCGTTGTTGGGGAGGTTTCCGATGAATGGCTACGTGGCTAGAGACGGAACGACGACACCACGCGGCTGAGGTCGACCGCCAGGCGCGACAGGTCCTGGCTGGAGGCGCTGGTCTGCTGGGCGCCGGAGGCGGTCTGGGCGGAAAGGTCGCGGATGTTGACCAGGCTGCGGTCCACCTCGCGGGCCACGGCGGCCTGCTCTTCGGCTGCGCTGGCGATCATCACGTTCTGCTCGTTGATGGCGGCGATGGTGCGGGAGATTTCCTGCAGGCTCTGGTTGGCGCGTTCGGCCAGTTGGGCAGTGTCGCGGGCCAGTTCGGTGCTGTCCTGCATGGTCTGCACCGAGCCGGAGGCTTCCTGTTGCAGGCGGCTGACCATCTGCTCGATCTCCAGGGTGGATTCCTGGGTGCGCTGGGCCAGCAGGCGCACTTCATCGGCCACCACGGCGAAGCCGCGGCCCTGCTCGCCGGCGCGGGCGGCCTCGATGGCGGCGTTGAGGGCCAGCAGATTGGTCTGCTCGGCGATGGCGCGGATCACGTCCAGCACCTTGCCGACGTTCTGCATCTGCTGGGCGAGGTTGCCGACCCGCTCGGCGCTGGTGTTCACCTCGCTGGCCAGGGCGCTGATGGCGTGCACGGTTTCGGTCATCTGCCGGCTGCCCTCGCGGGCGGCGGTGTCGGCCTGGCGCGAGGCATCGAGGGTGATGGAGGCGTTGTGGGCGACGCCGTCCACCGCGGCGCTCATTTCGTTGCAGGCGGTGGCGGCCTGTTCGATCTCGTGGTTCTGCTGCTGCAGGCCGCGGGTGGAATCCTCGGTCACCGCGTGCAGCTCCTCGGAGGCCGAGGCGAGCTGGGCGGAGGAATCGGTGATGTGGCTGATGGTGCGGCGCAGGCTGTCCTGCATGGCGCGCAGGGCTTCCATCAGTTGGGTGGCCTCATCACGGCCTTCGACGGGGATCGGCCGGGTCAGGTCGCCAGCGGCGACGGTCTGGGCGACACCCACCGCCTCGGCCAGCGGGCGTACCACGCTGCGCGAGAGCACCACCGCCAGCACGATGGCCATCACCAGTGAGCAGCCGAGGATCACCAGCACCAGGGAAACGGCCTCGTGATAGGCCCGGCTGCTGGCGCTGGAGGCATGATTCGCCCCCTCACGGTTGATGCTGACCAGCTTATGCAGCGTTTCTGTCAGGGTCGCACCGTGGCCATTGAGCACCTCGTTGATGAGGCGCGTGGCTTCTTCGTTGCGGCCTGCAGCCAAGTGCTCGAGAAGCGTCTCCTGGCTCTCCTGATAGGCCTTGCGAGCCGCAACGAAGCGTTCAAAGGTCGCCTGCTCTTCGGCGCTGGAGATCAGCGGGCTGTAGGTAGCCTCGGCCTTGCTCAGGTTCTCGCGCTCCGCCAGGGCGGCGCGCCGCAACTCCTCATTGAAGCCGATGCCGGCCCGCAGGGTGGCGTTGCGCATCTGCATGGTGGCCGTGCCCATTGCCTCCAGCGCCACGATGCTGGGAAGCCAATTAAACTTAACTTCCTCCGCCATGGTGTTCATTTGCCGCATCAGCCATAGGGAGCCTGCTCCGACTGCAACCAGCAAGAAGACGACCATGGCAAAACCAGCACTGATCCGCGTAGAGACGCGGTAATTGCGAATGGACATGCTGCAAGGCTCCCGACGGTGGACAACTGGGCTATCGGCGGTTGGTCTACACACTTAAGCCGAGGTTTCCGAAACTGGCGAATCCGGTCGCACGCGGTGAGTTCGATACCCGGCCGGGTATGGGCCTTGGGAAGTGCCATGTTGCGAGGATGTTGTCCGCCGAACGGCGTGCGTGGGGTGCTGGTTGCCGAGGCTGGGCAGCGCTAACATCGGCCCCACGTCCGCCGCCTCGGTGGCCGTGATACCCCCCTCCAGCCTTGATGGACGCCCACCGTGAGCCGAAAGCGAGACACCACGCCCCAGGAAGCCATGCTCAATCGCCTTGCCCGTGTCGAGGGGCAGGTCCGTGGCTTGCAGGCAATGATCCGCCGGGGCGAGGAATGCGAGGCCATCGCGGTGCAGTTCAGCGCCGCCCGCAAGGCGCTCGACAAGGCTTATCAGGAGATGCTGGCCTGCCTGCTGGAAGAGGCCTTCGCCGAATCCGGCCAGGATGCCGAGGCCACCCTGGCGCGGGTTCGTGCCATTTTCACCAAGTACACCTGACGCCCCTTCAACGCAGGCCCAGGCGCCGGTCCAGGGACCAGGCGCCCGCGCCGCGTCCCACCAGCACCAGCAGCAGGGCCGCCCACGACAGGTGGGTGGACCAGGCGTCCGGGTAGACGAACACCTGGATCACCATCGTCATGCCCAGCAGCGCCAGGGCCGACAGGCGTGTGGCCAGGCCCAGCACCAGCAGCAGCGGGAACAGGTGTTCGGCGTAGGTGGCCAGGTGCGCCGCCAGCTCCGGCGGCAGCAGCGGCAGGGCGTACTCGCTGCGGAACAGCTCGTAGGTGCCGGGGGTGATGGTCAGCAGCCCGTCCACCTTGGTGCGACCGGAGAGGAGGAAGATCGAGGCGATCCCCAGGCGCGCCAGCAAATAGAGAAGGGCATCCGGCAGCAGGCGCTGCAGGCCGTCGGCCAGGCGGTTCCAGCGTGACGGTTGGGCGGGGAGGGTGATGGCCATGGGGGCTCCGTTTCAATCGAGGGGGGTGAAAGTGCCGAGGGCCATCAGTCGGCCCAGCAGTGTGGTGAAGTCCAGCGAGGGCTCGCGGGCCAGGGCCTGGGCAGCGGCTTCGCCCAGGGGCGAGCCGGCGGCGCAGGCGTCGAGGAAAGTGCAGGCGCCAGGGCTCAGCGCCAGGCTGTGTACGCCTTCGGGCGAGGCCACCAGCAGTACGCCTTCACCGTGCCACGGCAGGGGTTCGGGCAGCGCCTGGCCTTCGCGGCTGCAGTGCCAGAGAGTGTGGATCGGCTGCTCGTCGAACCAGCGCCAGCGCGCGCCGGATCGAGGGCGCAGGCACAGGGCATCGAGCGCTGCCGGGTCGTGGCCGGTCAGCGCGGCCAGGGTCAGGGCCGGTTCCAGCGGTGCGGTGAACGCCTCCAGCCAGAGCCATTCCAGGCGTGCCACGGGGGCCAGGTAGGGCAGCTCACGGGTGACCGGCAGGCCGTCGAGGAAGTCGGCGAAGCCGGCGCCGTAGAACACCAGGCGCGCGTCCTGCGGGGGATGCTGCTCGGCGAAGTGGGCGGCGGCGGCGCGCATCCAGGCCTCGCCGACCAGACGCTGGACGGCCGGGAAGTTGTCGCACAGGGCATCCACGCAGCCCTTGATCACGGTGTTGCGGTAGACGGCGAACGCCGGCTGGGCGCTGAGCGCTTCCAGCCCGGGGTGGGGGCGCTGGTAGAGCGCGTCGACGAAGGCGTCCTGGAACTGCGCGAGCTTCATGCCGCCTCCCGCGCACGCTGCAACTGGGCCTGGGCGCGTGCCCGTTCGGCCAGCAGCTCGGTGAAGGACGGCAGGTTGTCGTCCCGCTCGATCAGGGTCGGGCGTGGGCCGATGCGTTGCACCAGATGGGCATGCAGGGCCCACACGGCGTCGTCGATCGGGGCGTCGTGGCTGTCGATCAGCAACGGGCCGTTGGCGTCCTCGCTGTAGCCGGCCAGGTGCAGCTCCACCACGGCGTCGGCGGGGAAACGGTCCAGATAGGCGAGCGGATCGAAACCGAGGTTGTGGGCGCTGACGTGGACGTTGTTCAGGTCCAGCAGCAGGCCGCAGCCGGTGCGCCGGCTCAGCTCGGCGAGGAAGTCGATCTCCTCGAAGGCGTGGCCGTCCAGGCGCAGGTAGTGGCTGGGGTTTTCCACGGCAATGGGGCGACCCAGGGCGTCCTGGGTGCGCTGGATGTTGTCGGCGATGCGCGCCAGGGCCTCCAGAGTGCGGGGGAAGGGCAGCAGGTCGGGGTGGTACTGGCCGCGCCAGGCGGACCAGGCCAGGTGCTCGGACACCAGCACCGGCCGCACCCGGTCGGCCAGCTCGCGCAGGCGTGCCAGGTGTGCCGGGTCTGGCGGGGCATCCGCTGCCAGGGACAGCGACACCCCGTGCAGCGACAGCGGGTGGCGTTCGGCCACCCGCTCCAGCCAGGCCAGGCGTGGCCCGCCGACCATGTAGTTCTCCGGGTGCACCTCGTACCAGAGCCCCTCGGCCTCGCAGGCCAGGGCCTCGGCGAAATGCGCCGGCTTCAGGCCCAGGCCGGCGCCCAGGCGGTGAATGACGGACATGGTCGGCGCTCCGCTCAACCCTTGATCGGGGTCAGCGAGCCCATGCCGTGGGGCGTCTTGATCGAGGTGCAGGTGCCGGCGGGGACATTCTTCCAGGCGTCGCCCTGGTAGTCCTTTTTCGAAGAGCCTGCGCAGCTGGTGCCGGCGCCGGCCTTGCAGTCGTTCTGGCCGGCCAGGGACACGCCGTAGCATTTCTCCATGGCACCGGTGGGCTTGGCGTCCATGTCGTCGGCGAAGGCGGCGCCGGCAAGGGAGGCCAGGGCGAGGGCGGCAGTGGTAAGGGCGATGGTCTTCATGGAATCTCTCCGAAAGTTAGGTGGCCGCGACGCTGCGTCGCCGGCTCGTGAGAGAGTTCGTCGGCTTTGCGGAAACGGTTACACGGGGTTCGAAATTTTTTTTGCAGGCCCGGCAACACCGCACCGGCTGGGCCCGGAGCGCACGTGAGCGCACACATGCGCGGGTGTGGAGATTTGCCCTGACGCCTCCTAACGTATTAAAAATCGCCGTCACGACGGGTTTTCGCCTGCCGTTCGTCGCCCCGAGCGCTGTTTCCCGACCCCTGGTGTAACCCGACCCCCCCATGTCACGAACTGACTCTCAGGCCACCCTGGACCAACGCGAAGCCGAGCTTCAGGGCTTGTTGCTGCGCGGCATGGCCGGTGATGCGGCCGCCTACCGGGGCTTTCTCTCGGCGCTGGTCGGCTACCTGCGGGGCTTTCTCCGCCATCGCCTGGCCAGCCGCCCGAGCGATGTGGAGGACCTGCTGCAGGAGGTGCTGCTGGCGGTGCACAACGCCCGCCACACCTACCGCGCGGACCAGCCGCTGACGGCCTGGGTCTATGCCATCGCCCGCTACAAGCTGGCGGACCACTTCCGTGCGTTCGCCCGTCGCGAGGCCCTGCAGGACCCGCTGGAAGACAGTGAGCAGACCCTGCTGGCCGTGGAGGACAGCGAGCCCGCCGAAGCACGGCGGGACCTGGGGCGGTTGCTTGGGCAACTGCCCGACCGGCAGCGCCTGCCCATCGTCCACGTCAAGCTGGACGGCCTGTCGGTGGAGGAGGCGGCGCGGCTCACCGGGCAGTCCATCTCCGCCGTGAAGGTGAACATCCACCGGGGCCTGAAGGTCCTGGCGGCTCTGATTGGAGGAATGCAGAACAATGAAGACCGATGACCTGATCAGCCTCCTGGCTACCGGCGACCCGGGTGTCGACAGCGACTCCCTGGCCCGGCGCATTGGCCAGGCCCTGCTGGGCGGGGCCTTCGGTGCGCTGCTGCTGACCACCCACCTGTACGGTGTGCGCCCGGACCTGGCCGAGGTGGCCGGCACCCCGCTGTTCTGGGCCAAGCTGGCTCTGCCAGGCAGCCTCGCGCTGCTGGCCCTGTGGCTGTGCAGCCGCCTGGCGCGGCCGGGGGTGAAGGGCGGGCTGGCCTGGGCCCTGCTGGCGCTGCCGGTGGTGCTGGTGTGGGTCGGCGGCGCCGTGGTACTGGCCGGCGTGCCCGCCGAGGCCCGCCCAGAACTGGTGCTGGGTCGCACCTGGCGCACCTGTGCACTGAACATCGGCCTGCTGGCGGTGCCCACCCTGGCGGCCATCATGTGGGCCCTGCGGGGCCTGGCCCCGGTGCGCCTGGGCCAGGCCGGCGCAGCGGCCGGCCTGCTGGCGGGCGCCACGTCGGCGCTGGCCTACAGCCTGCACTGCCCGGAGATGGGCGTGCCCTTCTGGGGTGTCTGGTACGTGCTGGGCATGCTGCTGCCCACCGTGCTGGGGGCCGTGCTCGGCCCCCGTCTGTTGCGCTGGTAGGGCGCCTCCGGGGAAGAGGCGCCCGCCAGGGGTTCAGCCCCGCGCAGCGGCTGCGCGGGCCCGCGCGGCGTGCAGCTTCTTGTAGCTGTCGATCAGGCGCTGGTGGCGGTCCAGCCCTTCCAGTTTCAGGCTGGTGGGGGTCAGGCCGTGGAAGCGCACGCTGCCGTCCAGGGAGCCCAGCACCGCGTCCATGCGTTCGTTGCCGAACATGCGGCGGAAGTTGGTCTCGTAGTCGGCCATGTCCAGGTCGTCGTCCAGGGTCACTTCCAGCGCCGCATTCAGGGCCTGGTAGAACAGGCCGCGCTCGACGGTGTTGTCGTTGTACTGCAGGAACGCTTCCACCAGCTCCTTGGCGTCGTCGAAGCGCTTCAGGGCGAGGTGGATCAGCAGCTTCAGCTCCAGCACGGTCAGCTGGCCCCATACGGTGTTGTCGTCGAACTCGATGCCGATCAGCGTGGTGATGTCGGTGTAGTCGTCGACCTCGGTGTTCTCCAGGTTGCGCAGCAGCGATTTCAGCTCGCGGTCGCCCAGGCGGTGCAGGTTGAGGATGTCGGCACGGAACAGCAGGGCCTTGTTGGTGTTGTCCCAGACCAGGTCCTCCACCGGGTAGATCTCCGAGTAGCCGGGCACGAGGATGCGGCAGGCGTTGGCGCCGAGGTCGTCGTAGACCGCCATGTACACCTCCTTGCCCATGTCTTCGAGGATGCCGAACAGGGTGGCGGCTTCCTCGGCGTTGCTGTCCTCGCCCTGGCTGGAGAAGTCCCACTCGACGAATTCGAAGTCGGCCTTGGCGCTGAAGAAGCGCCAGGACACCACGCCGCTGGAGTCGATGAAGTGCTCGACGAAGTTGTTCGGCTCGGTCAGCGCGTGGCTTTCGAAGGTCGGCTGCGGCAGGTCGTTGAGGCCCTCGAAGCTGCGCCCCTGGAGCAGCTCGGTGAGGCTGCGCTCCAGCGCCACCTCGAAGCGGGGGTGGGCGCCGAAGGAGGCGAACACGCCGCCGGTGCGCGGGTTCATCAGGGTCACGCACATCACCGGGAATTCACCGCCCAGGGAGGCGTCCTTCACCAGCACGGGGAAGCCCTGCTCCTCCAGGCCCTGGATGCCGGCGAGGATGCCGGGGTACTTGGCCAGCACCTCTTGGGGCACGTCCGGCAGGGCCAGCTCGCCTTCGAGGATCTCGCGCTTGACCGCCCGCTCGAAGATTTCCGACAGGCACTGCACCTGGGCTTCGGCCAGGGTGTTGCCGGCGCTCATGCCGTTGCTGAGGTAGAGGTTCTCGATCAGGTTGGAGGGGAAGTACACCGTCTCGCCGTCGGACTGGCGCACGAAGGGCAGGGAGCAGATGCCGCGCGCGGTGTTGCCGGAGTTGGTGTCGTACAGGTGCGAGCCGCGCAGCTCGCCGTCCGGGTTGTAGATCGCCAGGCAGTGCTCGTCGAGGATCTCGGCCGGCAGGGCGTCCTTCGGGCCGGGCTTGAACCAGCGCTCGTTCGGGTAGTGGACGAAGTCGGCGTTGGCGATGTCCTCGCCCCAGAACTGGTCGTTGTAGAAGAAGTTGCAGTTCAGCCGCTCGATGAACTCGCCCAGGGCCGAGGCCAGGGCGCTTTCCTTGGTCGAGCCCTTGCCGTTGGTGAAGCACATCGGCGAGCTGGCGTCGCGGATGTGCAGCGACCAGACGTTGGGCACGATGTTGCGCCAGGAGGCGATCTCGATCTTCATGCCCAGCCCGGCGAGCAGGCTGGATAGGTTGGCGATGGTCTCTTCCAGCGGCAGGTCCTTGCCGGGGATGCAGGTGCGCTGGCCGTCATGGGTGGGGATCAGCAGCGCCTGAGCGTCGGCGTCGAGGTTTTCCACCTCTTCGATGATGAACTCGGGGCCCTGCTGCACCACCTTCTTCACCGTGCAGCGGTCGATGGAGCGGAGGATGCCCAGGCGGTCCTTCTCGGAGATGTCGGCCGGCAGCTCCACCTGGATCTTGAAGATCTGCGCGTAGCGGTTCTCCGGGTCGACGATGTTGTTCTGCGACAGGCGGATGTTGTCGGTGGGGATGTTGCGGGTCTGGCAGTACAGCTTGACGAAGTACGCCGCGCACAGGGCCGAGGAGGCCAGAAAGTAGTCGAACGGCCCCGGTGCCGAGCCGTCGCCCTTGTAGCGGATCGGCTGGTCGGCGATCACCGTGAAGTCGTCGAACTTGGCTTCGAGGCGGAGGTTGTCGAGAAAATTGACCTTGATTTCCATGCAGAGGCACCAGCGTAAGAAAGGGTGGAACGGTGAAGGGGGCGACTCCGGGGCGCCCGTCGGTCATCCGCATGGCCCAGGCCGGGGCGTGCAGGCAGACACTCGGGGGACGTGACGGGAGCGAGGAGGGCAGGCGCGCCAGGGACCGGTCCGCTGACCGGTAGCCGATGCCGCAGTGGGTTCGCCGGCGGGAAGGATAGGGGAATTGGCCGCCAGTGCCCAGGCGTGGCGGGCGGACAGGCGTACAGGACCCCGGTGCGGCGACGACCGGTGGCGCGTAGGGGCATGGGGACGGGCGGTGAAAATCCTTCACTCGTCGGGGCTTTGCCATCAACATGTCGGCCCTGCGAACGCGTGAGGGTCTCTCCATGAAGAAGCTGTTGATCATCGGCATCGGTGCCGGCAACCCCGAATACATCACCATCCAGGCCATCAACGCGCTCAACCAGGCTGACGTCTTCTTCATCCTGGACAAGGGCATCAGCAAGGAAAAACTCATCCACCTGCGCCGGGAGATCTGCGAGCGCTACATCAAGGACCGCGACTACCGTTTCGTCGAGGCGGGCAGCCCGGAGCGCGAGCGGGGTGGTGACTACGGCGTGGCGGTCAAGGACCTGAACCTGGCCAAGCAGCAGGTGTTCGAGCGTCTGATCGGCGACCTCGGCGAGGACGAATGCGGGGCCTTCCTGGTCTGGGGCGATCCGGCCCTGTACGACAGCACCATCCGCATCCTCGAGGCCATCCTGCGGGACGGCCGGCATGCCTTCGAGTACGAGGTCATCCCCGGCATCAGCAGCGTCCAGGCGCTGGCCGCGCGCCACAAGGTGCCGCTGAACCGCATCGGCGGGACCATCGAGATCACCACCGGGCGGCGCCTGGCCGAGGGCTTCCCGGCGCATGCCGACAGCGTGGTGGTGATGCTCGATGCCGAGGACACCTACCGGCGCCTGAACGCGCCGGACCTCGACATCTACTGGGGGGCCTACGTCGGCACGCCGGACGAGATACTCGTGGCCGGCAAGCTCAAGGACGTGGCGGAGGACATCGCCCGGGTGCGCCAGGCAGCGCGTGAGGCCAATGGCTGGATCATGGACACCTACCTGCTGCGGCGCGCGGGCGAAGGCGATGCGTGACGCTCCGCTCGCGCAGCCCTACACGTACTGCGCGGCGGCGTAGCCGGAGGCCCAGGCCCACTGGAAGTTGAAGCCGCCCAGGTGGCCGCTGACGTCCAGCACCTCGCCGACGAAGTAGAGCCCGGGGGACTTCAGCGACTCCAGGGTCTTGGATGACACCTCGCGGGTGTCCACCCCGCCCAGGGTGACCTCTGCCGTGCGATAGCCCTCGGTGCCCGCCGGCACCAGTTGCCAGTTGCCCAGGCGCTCGGCGATGGCCTTCAGCTCGCCGGGGCTGTACTGCTTCATCGGTTTGGAAGTGAACCACTGCTCGGCTAGCAGCCCGGCCATCTTCTTGGTGAACGGCTCGGCCAGCAGCGTCTTCAACTCGCTGTTGGGCCGCTCGCGCTGCTGCTCGGCCAGCCAGGTCGGCAGGTCGAGGGCGGGCAGCAGGTCGATGCTGACGACATCGCCGGGCTGCCAGTAGGAGGAGATCTGCAGGATCGCCGGCCCGCTGAGCCCGCGGTGGGTGAAGAGGATGTTCTCGACGAAGCTCTGCCCGTTGCAACTGACCCGGCAGTCTTCCACCGAGGTGCCGGACAGGGCCTCGCACAGGGCCTTCAACTGCGGATCTGTGACGGTGAACGGCACCAGCCCGGCGCGGGTGGGCAGCACCGTATGGCCGAACTGGCGGGCCACCTGGTAACCGAAGCCGGTAGCGCCCAGGGTAGGGATGGACAGCCCGCCGGTGGCGATGACCAGGGATTCGCACTGGGCGGGGCCCTGGCTGGTCTCCAGGCGATAGCCCCCTTCGTGGTGGCTGATCTCGCTGACCGAGGTGTTCAGGCGCAGGTCCACGCCCGCCTGCTCGCACTCCTCCAGCAGCAGGCCGAGGATGTCGCTGGACTTGTGGTCGCAGAACAACTGACCGAGCTTTTTCTCGTGGTAGGGCACGCCGTGCTTGGCCACCAGGGCGATGAAGTCCCATTGGGTGAAGCGTGCCAGGGCGGACTTGCAGAAATGCGGGTTGTGGGAGAGGAAGTTCGCCGGCTCGCAGTACAGGTTGGTGAAGTTGCAGCGGCCGCCCCCGGACATGAGGATCTTCTTCCCGGCCTTGTTGGCGTGGTCCAGCAGCAGTACGCGGCGTCCGCGCGCGGCGGCGCTCATGGCGCACATCAGCCCGGCGGCACCGGCGCCAATGATGATGACCTGGGGGGATAGCACGGTGAGGACCTCGTGAGCGTGGCGTCTGGCGGCGGAAAGCGGCGCATCTTACCCGATCCACGCGGCGCGCCGCGTCCGCGCCGTCCGATGGGCGCCCCGGTCCGCCACGGCGGCGCGCAGTGCGTTGCGGCGGCTCGCCTCTGGGCGCGTGCCCCTTCACCTGCAACAGCCATTTCCGCGTCCATGCAACGTGGGGGCGGGCGCTGGACTGCTGGTAGACAACATGAGTATCTCTAATGTTCGAGTGAAATAACTTGGCTTTATTTCATGTTGAACGGCGCCTAGGATGCCCCACTCGATGACGTTGCAACAGCCTGCGTTGAACGCTTCCGGGCGTGGCTCCGGAAACGCGCGAGGCGGGGACGAATGGGCTTCTGGTGGACCGTGATGGAAAGAGAACTTGTATTCAGCATCAAGAGCGTCGCTTTCGATGAGCATTACCAGCCTTCGGGCACTACGCGCCTGACCACCAACTTCGCCAACCTGGCGAGGGGCACGCGCCGCCAGGAAAACCTGCGCAACACCCTGAACATGATCGACAACCGCTTCAACTCGCTGGCGCAGGCGGACAACCCCAACGGGGACCGCTATGGCGTGGCACTCGACATCATCTCCGCCGACATCGAGCTGATCCCGGGGGGCGAGGCCTTCCCGGCCATCGAGGTACTGAAGACCACGATCATCGATCACCAGACCGGCGAGCGCATCGAGGGCGTCGTGGGGAACAACTTCTCCTCCTATGTGCGCGACTACGATTTCAGCGTGCTGCTGCTCGAACACAACAAGGGGCGGCCGGCATTCAGCGTGCCCGAGGGGTTTGGCGAGTTGCACGGCAAGCTGTTCAAGTGCTTCGTGAACTCGGACGCCTACAAGGCGCACTTCAGCAAGCCCCCCGTCATCTGCCTCAGCGTCTCGGACAACAAGGCCTACTACCGCACCGAGTACCAGCACCCGGTACTGGGGGTTGAATACCAGCCGAACGAGTCGTCGCTGACGGAGCACTACTTCAGCAAGATGGGGCTGCAGGTGCGCTACTTCATGCCGCCGAACAGTGCGGCTCCCCTGGCGTTCTACTTCTTTGGCGATTTGCTGGGCGACTACACCCCGCTCGAACTCAGCAGCACCATCGCCACGATGGAGACCTTCCAGAAGATCTACCGCCCCGAGATCTACAACGCCAACGCGGCGGCGGGCGCGCGCTATCAGCCGAGCTTGAAGCACCAGGACTATTCGCTGACCCGCATCGTCTATGACCGCGAGGAGCGCAGCCGCCTGGCGGTCGAGCAGGGACGCTTTGCAGAGGCGCATTTCATCAAGCCGTACCGGGCTGTTCTCGAGCAGTGGTCTGCCCACTGCGCCCTCTAATCCAACCAGGCGTGCACGTCATGAAAAAACTATTACCCACCTCCACGGCCGGCAGCCTCCCCAAGCCTTCCTGGCTGGCCGAGCCGGAGACACTGTGGTCACCCTGGAAACTGCAAGGCGATGCGCTGAGCGACGGCAAGCAGGACGCTCTGCGCCTGTCCTTGCAGGAGCAGCAGCAGGCAGGCATCGACATCGTCAGTGACGGTGAGCAGACGCGCCAGCACTTCGTCACCACCTTCATCGAACACCTCGACGGCGTGGACTTCGAGAAGCGCGAGACCGTCAGGATCCGTGACCGCTACGACGCCAGCGTTCCAACCGTGGTGAGTGCCGTGAGCCGGCAGAAGCCGGTCTTCGTCGAGGATGCCCGCTTCCTTAGGCAGCAGACCGGGCAGCCGATCAAATGGGCGTTGCCGGGCCCCATGACGATGATCGATACGCTGTTCGATGCGCACTACGGAAGCCGCGAGGAACTGGCCTGGGAGTTCGCCACCCTCCTCAACCAGGAGGCCCGGGAGCTGGAGGCGGCGGGGGTGGACATCATCCAGTTCGACGAACCCGCATTCAACGTGTTCTTCGACGACGTCAACGACTGGGGCATTGCCGCGCTGGAGCGGGCCATCGAAGGGCTCCAGTGCGAAACCGCTGTCCACATCTGCTACGGCTACGGCATCAAGGCCAACACCGACTGGAAGAAGACCCTGGGCTCGGAGTGGCGGCAGTACGAGGCGGTCTTCCCGAAACTGCAGGCCTCCGGCATCGACATCGTTTCGCTGGAGTGCCACAACGCCCGCGTGCCCATGGAGCTGATCGAACTCATCCGCGGCAAGAAGGTGATGGTGGGCGCCATCGACGTCGCCACCCATGCCATCGAGACACCGGAGGAGGTGGCCGACACCCTGCGCAAGGCCCTCCAGTTCGTCGACGCCGACAAGCTCTACCCCTGCACCAACTGCGGCATGGCGCCCCTGCCTCGCCAGGTGGCCAGGGGCAAGCTGCGGGCGTTGAGCGCCGGTGCCGACATCGTCCGTAAGGAGCTGATGGGCGCCTGCTGAGCCCGGCCGCCTGCAGCGACACCCCGGTTGCCGGACTGCTTCGGGCCGCTCCCGAGCAGCCGGCTGCGCCTGACAGACAGGAGTTGCCCTATGTCCCTTCCCGGTACGGCCATCGAGCCCGCGAGCTTTCGCGAGGCGCTCGGGCACTACGCATCCGGCATCACGGTCATTACGTCCCACTGCGACGGTGAGCCGCTTGGCTTCACCTGCCAGTCGTTCTACAGCGTGTCGATGAACCCGCCGCTGGTGTCGTTCAGCGTGATGCGCCGTTCCTACAGCTATCCCGCCATGCGTCGGGCAGGGCGCTTCGCCGTCAACATCCTCTGCGGCGAGCAGGTGGGGATTTCCAACCGGTTCGCCCGTCAAGGCACGGACAAGTGGCGGGGCGTGCAATGGCAGCCATCGCCGCTGGGCAACCCGCTCATTGCCGGCAGCCTGCATTGGCTCGATTGCGAGATCCACGCCGAGCACGCCGCAGGTGATCACCTGATCGTCATCGGCGAAGTGAAGGCACTGAGCCGGCAGCCAACGGCCGCTGGGCAACCCCTGCTGTACTTCAAGGGGGGCTACCGCAACCTCGCCGTAGCGGCCGAGTGAGCCCGTCGCGCTGATGGGGCTGGCTCCACAGCCCTGGAATTCGACCAATAAAAAA